>CAZHKB010000189.1:0-5876 GCA_964533405.1 uncultured Phycisphaeraceae bacterium
CTAAGGCATTGAGAATGAGTCTCAACTTTATTGGACACGCCTCCGCCGTGTGGTAACTTGTCGGTACATCTTCGACCCGGACCCAACGAGCCACACGATGCCACGCGCCGAGGTTGGTGTCTTCCTCTCGATCCTCCTCTCCACGGCTTGGACGCCCGCGGCGACCGCCCACCCGCTCGCGACGGTCACCACGACCGTGGATGGCGCGGCGAGCATGACCGTGCAGCCCGGCCAGCCCGTGGCCATCGCCGTCCGCATCTCACACAACGCGTTCCATTTCGCCGGGATCGCCGGCGGCACCAAGGTCACCGACAACGCCGGGCTTGCAAGCAACTTCTCGACCACCATCCCGGCCCTGCCCACGGTCAACTTCGGCGCGTTTGTCGGCGGGAGTCGTGTCGGTGCTGAGATCGTCGCGATGCCGCCGGGATTCATCGGCGCCGTCACGCCCCCGTTCATGTTCAATCCCATGCCGGTCTGGACATACAGCCTTCGGCTGGATGATCCCGGCGTCTACACGATCAACTGGGTGCCCACCGCCCAGATGCCCAATGTCCGCCTGTACCAGGCGATCTCTTCCTTCACGTCTGTGGAAGCCCAGACCACCTACACCGGTGCCGCCATCACCGTCCTCCCGGCGCCAGCCTCGCTGACCCTGCTCGCGTTGTCCCCCATCACCACACGCCGCCGTCGCCGCGTCGCAATCCGAGGCCTGTGACATGCGCCAGGTCGCCCTCCTCACCCCGCTCGCCATCGTCGGCCTCGCGCACGCCCAGCCGACCGCGACCGTCCTGACGACGGTCGCCGGCGGCGCGGCCGTCTCCATCGAGCCCGGCACACCCGTGCGCATCGCCGCCCGCGTCGCCCACAACCACTTCAGCGTCGCGGGCGTCTACGGCGGAACCATCGTCACCGGCAACGCCGGCTCGCCCAGCAACTTCTCGACGACGATCCCCTCGCTCCCGACGGTCAACCTTGGGGCTTTCGTCGGCGGAAGCCGCGTCGGCGCGTCGATCGAGTTCACGCCGAACGGGTTCATCGGTGGCCCCGTCTTCCCCTCGGCCATGAACCCCATGCCCGTCTTTGAGTACGACATCACCTTCGCCGATCCCGGCGCCCACCAAGTCAACTGGATCGCGCCCACCTCGGCCCCCCACGTCCGCCTCGACGCCAATCCCGGCAACTTCTTCCCACCCGCGGCGACCACCTACCTCGGCGCCACCATCACCGTCATCCCCGCGCCCGCAGCCGCGGCCTTGCTCCTCGCCACGCTGCTCGCCCCACGCGAGCCCGCCATACCTGACGCATCTCCCCGACGCACCTCACGAGGCAGGCGGCGCAAGCCCCCGCACGATCCCCCCGACAAACCCTGCCGTCTGGACACCCCCCATGCCCAAGCCCGCCGCCCTGATCGTCGTCATCGCCTTCGTCAACACCTTGGCCGCCGCCCAGCCCATGGCCAGCATCACCGTCACCGCCAACGGCGGGGCGTCGGCGGTCGTTCAGCCAGGCGAGCCGGTCACCATCGCCGCGGTGCTGTGGCAGAACCAGTACTGCATGGCGGGAGTGGCTGGCGGCACAATCGTGACGGACCATGCTGGCCAAGCGAGCGATCTCCGCAGCCGTTGGTTCGGGCTTCCGACCATCAACTTCGGCATGTTCCAAGGCGGAAGCCGCGTGAACGCGGATTTCGCCTTCACGCCGCCAGGCCTTCTGGGCGCGTCGACACCGCCGCAGGGCATGACGTTCGTGCCGCTCTGGGAGTACACGCTCACCCTCCAAACTCCAGGCGAATACGCCGTCAACTGGGCCACCCCGTCGGCCGCGCCAGAGATTCTGCTGTACGCGAGCCCCATCTCGTTCATCTCATTCCCTGTGGCGTCCACCTACATCGGCGCCACGATCACGGTCGTCCCATCCCCCGCCGCCTGGCCGACGGTCGTCGCCATCGCGGGCCTGACCCCCACCCGTCGGCGGCGTTGAGCGGCTCGGCGATCCAAACAAAGAAGCCGGCTCGCACATCCTTGGCGAGCCGGCTTGTTTGCTGATCCGCCGCTCCGTGGCGAGTCCTTTCGCCCGTGAGCCGCGTCGATCTCGTGCCGTTCCCGGCACCGGTTGTCGTGCCGCTTCCGGCACCGTCGTTACGGGGGTTGGCCGGGGCTCTCCCCCGCTGCCGCCCCCGAATGTGTCCCGCACGGTCACTGCGTCTCTGACGCACTCCGTCTGTCTCTTCCCCACCCGGACGGAGCCGACCCCCACGCGATCACGTCGAACTCGTCGGCCCACCGCCGACTCGCTTGGCCTCGATCTTCGCGACCAGGGATGGCAAGCCGCTCCAGCGTTCCTTCTCCTTGGCCTGCCACGTCGCCCTGTCGTGGACCTCCAGCCGATCCCGCGCCCCGGCCACGATCACCTCGCTCCCAAGACCGAGCAAATCCAGATGGCGCTTGGGGATGCGCACACGCCCCGTCGCATCCATCTCCAGCCGTTCCGCGTTCGAGAAGAGCGTCACATCCAGGGCGGCCTGGTCCTCGTCCGGCGCCAGGTTCCCGCTCACCTGGTTCGCCAAGGCGACGAACCGATTCTCTGTGTACAATCTCAGAACGCTGCCAGGCCAAGGAACGCACATCCATGCTTGCCCATCCCTTGCTGCTTGCCATTGAGAACGGTATTTGGACGGTATCGCCAGACGTTCTTTCTGGTCGATCGTGGCTTCGGATTGCCCGGTGAACAACATGTGAACGAGCTCTCATGGCCTGCTGTGGGATTCTCTCCCACTTTGCCCCACAATGCAAGTCATCGGATCGTGAATTCACAGTCTGTCCCCAAACCGACAGGTTTCTTAAAGATTTCCACGCGCCCTGACCACGGCCGCCGACGCCGCGATAAACATCCACAGACCTGGGGCCAAGCCTGTGGATTGAGGGTGGAGAACCCCAGCGAACTGTGGATTGCTGGCCTGTGGCGGTCGGTGTTGCGCGGCAGGTCCCGGAACCATGCATCCGTCGCGGGGTTTGAGGCGCACCGGGACATAGAAGTGTGGGAACGGGGGGGGTGAGGGCCCGGGTTTGGCTGCCCGCCTGTTCCGGCCATCTGTTCTGGCCGATGCGTGGGGCGGGAGTCATGCCGTGATTTTGAGGCCTTCAGACCTTGCCCAGGTCGTGTCTGAGTTGATCCCTTCGGGGACGTTCGTGATCACGTCGGCGTATGAGGGCAAGCGTGCGGGCGTGCTGGCTCGCTCAGTGGCGCCGTGCGCGACCGAGCCGTTGCTCATCATGCTGGCGATGCGCAAGGGGCACTCGATCGCGCCGCTGATCCGCGACAGCCACCACTTCGGGGTGTGCCGGGTGGAACCCAGCGAGCGGCTCCTGATGCGCAAGTTCAGCGATGCCGACTCTGGGCCCGACCTGGCGGACGAGAACGCGGGCGATCCGTTCGATTCGATCGCGGTGGAGACGATCCAGTCGGGCTCGCCGATCCTGCGACGGTGCTTGCTCGCGCTGGACTGCGAGGTCGTGCGCCACTTCGATCTTGAGGCCGACCACGAGATCTATGTAGCACAGGTGCTGGCGGCCAAGGTGCCCGGGCAGAACGGGGTGGTGTGGGGTGAGGAGCGGAAGTAGGCGAATCGACCGAGGGCGCCGGGTGGCGTGGCCGCGGCCTTGAGCGGCCACGCGGATGGCCGAACGCGCAAAGTGGCAAAGTGCGCGCGAATGTGAGCTGTGCCGCTTGGTGATCACTCCCGCGCGACGCGATCCAGAATCTCCGCCGGGATTCCCAGGTCGGCCACGGTGACTTGGCCCGTGTAGTGGGCCGCGCCGGGGTTGGTGAAGCCGAGTTTGGGGGCGGCGAAGGTGATGGTGCGACCGGCGATGACGGTGGGGCCGATGGGCTCGCCGGTGTCGGCATCGAGCCCGCTGGGGATGTCGGCGGCGATGACATAGTTGAGGGGACTTGACTGGTGCAAGGTGTTGAGCAGCCCGATGAACGAGGCCGCCTCGCCCTCGGGCGCCCGCGACAGACCCGTGCCGAAGACTGCGTCGAGGATGACCAGCGGCGGGCGTTCGAGCATGTCATCGCCCGCTGCCTGTCGCCACGGCACCGCACGGAGGCCCATGGCCTGGACGATCTTCCACTGGGTGAGCGCGTCGCCGGTCGTCGGCGGCGCGAGCATGGCGATCAACACATCGACGCCGGCGTTGTGGATGAGTCGTGCGGCGGCAAGACCGTCGCCGCCGTTGCTGCCTGGCCCAACGGCGATGAGCACGCCCGTGGTGTCGAGCCGACGGCAGGTCTCAAGCACGGCGTCGGCGAGCGCGATGGCCGCGTGCTCCATCAGGACGATGGTGGGCAGGTGGAACTCGTCGACGGCGATGCGGTCGAGGGCGCGGGCCTGGGCGCGGGTGAGCGCGGGGAGCGGGCTTGGTCGCGCGATGCCGGCGTACCAAGCCGGTCGGGCCAAATCGGGCTGGTCCATACCACAGGCTATCACCCGGCGGGCCGGCGGCGAGGGCACAAGACCAGCCCGGCGGCCAGCAACGCCGCGGCGATGGAGGGGGCGGGGATGACGGTGAGGGAGGCGCCGAGGTAGGTGGTGGGGATTGGCCGCAAGATGGGAGCGGGAAGCCAGGCCATTTCCGGCAATGGCAGTGACGACGAGGCGACCCAGCCGAACTGAATCTCGCCCGGAGTGCTGGGGGCTGTCCAATCAAAGGTGAGAAGCGTGATCCCGGTGCTGTTGCCCCAACGGAACGGCGGGAACTGGCCGAAGCCGTACCATGTCAGTCCGCCTTGATCGAGCGCGATGCCCACGATTGAGCCGTTGCTGGGTGTTCCCGGGTTGAGCGATGAACCCGGGTAGTTTCCAAGGACGGGCGGAACAAGGTGATTCGTTGCGGTCCCTGCATTTGGAGACGCGAGAATGTCGCCCTCGATCCGATGAAGTGACAGGGCGTAGATCGGCGGCGCACTCTGCCAGGAAGTGGACAGCGTGAGTCCGACCGTCTCGCCGGGCATGACGATGCCGTCGGGATCGTCGTGGTCCAAACGGACAACAGCGGACTGGCCTGGGCACGAAGCGGAGACCGCAGCAGAGACGATGAACGAGAGCAGGTTGCGGTTCATCGCGGAGTCTCCTCAATCACACCCGGGGCAGTACAGTCGACGCAGTTCGCGGATGGATTCATCGATGTCGATCAACCCCCATCCGTAGTGGGTGTCGGGGTCGGCCGTCGAGTTGACGATGTCCATCGGGTCGCCGGGCTGACCATACGACCATGACACTCGGTCACGGGCTCCGGCTTTGAGCAGGTCGTACACCTGCTGCCATGTCAAGCCCTGCCACATGTTGGGGGTTCAAAACCCCGATCTCGATGGCCTCAGCGAGGATGAGCGAGATGGCGGCAGCGACCTTCGGGGCCGCGAAGGAAGTTCCCCAGAGGAAGTTGCTGTGATACTGCACGAAGCACTCGAATGTCGGATAGGCGCACTCGGGAGCGGGGCAAGGATTCGATTGGCAGATGAGAGTCATCTCCGCCATACCCGGCGCCATAAAGTCAAGAGACAGGCCCGTGCTGCTGGAGTACACGCCAGACGGCGGGACGACCACCCGACGACCAGTCGCGTCCATCGCGCCAACAGTAACGACGTGAGGCGATGCCGCAGGCATTCCCGTATCCGCAGTTCCGACTCCGCCGTTGCCCGAGCCGGTCACCACAAACCGGTTCTGGGCCCTGAGCGTTGCGAGCACGCTATTGAAAGCTGACAACTGAGCTGTGCCGTCCAACTCGACCAGCGGCAACCACACGCTCATGTTGATGACCCGGACCGAGGAGTATGCCGGCAACGTGGCGATGAACTCGAGCGCCGTGACTAGC
>CAZHKB010000190.1:0-5806 GCA_964533405.1 uncultured Phycisphaeraceae bacterium
GTTGAGCACCTCGTGCTTGATGGCGTACTTCTTGCTCAGCATCTCGCTGAGCTTCTCGCTCCGCTCGACGCTGGTGGTGCCGACAAGGATCGGTCGCCCGGCATCATGGAAGGTCTTGATCTCGTCCACGATCGCCTCCCACTTGTCCTTGGCCCGCAGGAACATCATGTCCGCGTGGTCGACGCGGATCACCGGCTTGTTGGTCGGGATCGACACCACGTCCAGCCCGTAGATGTCGTGGAACTCCTGGGCCTCGGTGTCCGCCGTGCCCGTCATGCCCGCCAGCCGCTTGTACATCTTGAAGAAGTTCTGGATGGTGATGGTCGCGACCGTCTGCGTCTCCTGACGCACCGGGACCGCTTCCTTGGTCTCGATCGCCTGGTGCAGGCCGTCCGACCACTGGCGACCGATCATCGGACGCCCGGTGAACGTGTCGACGATGACGATGCTCGGCTCGGTCCGCCCCGTCTGCGGATTCGGGGTCGGCATCACCACGTAGTCCTTGTCGCGCGTGTACACCGCGTGCGCCCGCAGCGACTGCTCGAGCAGGTGCGGCAGGTCCATGTTCTGATCGACGTAGAACGAGCCGATGCCCGCGACCCGCTGGGCCTCCGACACGCCGTCGTGCGTCAGGTGGCAGGACTTGCGTTCCAGCTTGACCTCGAAGAACTGCGTGTGCTTGTCACGCTCGCCCAGCAGCACCGGGAGTTCCTTCTTGGCCTCCTCCAGTTTCGCCTGGATGGCGGGCACCGCGGACTTGTCGCGGGCCTGGCGCGCATCGCCCTCCAGACCCTTGATCCGCTCCTTGCACGCCGTCACCCGCGCCTCGGCGTCCGTCCATGGCTGCTGCTTGCCCACCAGGTGCTTGGCGATCTTGTTCGCCAGCTCATACCGCGGCGAATCATCATGCGCCTGCCCGCTGATGATGAGAGGCGTCCTGGCCTCGTCGATCAGCACGCTGTCCACCTCGTCCACGATCGCGAACTGACGCGCCCGCTGCACCTGCTGGTCCACCGACCGCTTCATGTTGTCGCGGAGGTAGTCAAACCCAAACTCGGCCGTCGTGCCGTACACCACGTCGCACACATACATCTTCCGCTTCTCATCCTCGTTCTGCATGTGCTGGGGGTGGATCGCCCCGACCGTCAGCCCGAGCCAGTGGAAGTAGGGGAACGTCCAGTCGCGGTCGCGCTGCACAAGGTAGTCGTTGACGGTCACCACATGCACGCGCTGACGGATGATGGTCGCCAGGTAGCACGCCAGCGGACCCACGATCGTCTTGCCCTCGCCCGTCCGCATCTCCGCGATCTTGCCCTGGCTCAGCACCATGCCGCCGATGAGCTGCACGTCGAACGGCCTGCTCCGGAACGGCGGGCGGCTCTCCTTCTGCCACCCACGCACCCACTCATAGATCGCCAGCGGGATCACCACCGTCTGCCAGCCCGCCGTCGGGCCGGCATTGCCCAGCAGATCACCCTCCGGCGGACGGGCCGGGGTCGCGTCCATCGTCGCCTTCGTCTGGTCGTAGATCGCCCGGATGTCCGCCGGCAGCACCGCCGGGTCGAACCCGTGGTCCGGGCTGAAAACCTTGCGAATCCCCACCGCCCGGTCCATCACCTCGCGGGCCACCGCAAACGCCTCGATCTGCAAGTCGTCGGCCTTCTCGCCCTTGTCGAACCGAGCCCGGAACTCCTTGATTTTGGCCCGCAAGGCCTCGTCGTCGAGCTTCCGCATCGCGGGTTCGTGGCTGTTGATCTGGTTGGTCCGCGTCGTGTACCGCTTGACGAAGCGGTCGTTGCGCGTGCCGAGGATCCGGTTCAGAATCGGTCCGATGAGCGGGATGTCCTGCTTGCCCGACATGGAGTGCCTTTCGTGGCGGTTCCGCGTGAGGGGAACGCGCGTGCGCCGGGGCGTGGAACGCCTCGGGAGTGTCTGGTCTGGATTGGGGGGATCGACGCGAGTGCAACGCGCCAAGGGCGCGAGTCCGGACGTAGCCCACGGCTGGAACCCGTGGGTTTGGGCGATTACCCGATCGGGGGGGGTCGATCCAGGACGTGCCAGCCCAGACGGGCGATGGCGATGGGACCACTGTCGGGCACCACGCGCGGGGCGCGGGCGATGCGGAGGAACTCATCCGCTTTGTCTTGCCGGACAGGAACCGCTGCGGGCAGGGGCTTCTGGTCATCCGCCAAGTCGCGGACCGCCCGCACAATCGCATCGGAAAGCAGCCGCACGGCAGCCGCCTCCGACGCCACCGACCGCCCGACCGGTCCAAAGCCTTGGGCCACCTGCCCGGACGCCAGCAGGGCGACCAGCACCATCAGGACCGCGGGGAGTGCGCGCGACCCCGATCGGCCCATGCCGGCGGTTCCGCCCGCCTCCCGTTCTGTCCGCCCGTCCGAGTTCAACACCATGAGTATCGACCAGCCCGACCCCCGAGGCAAACGACTTCCGGTCCCGAACCATTGCGTCGTTGGGCGTCGGGGGATGCCGGATTCGCGCCCCCGGCGGGAGCCGGGGGTGTTGGCACCCGTCGGGTAGTTCGCACCCCCGGCTCCGCCTGGGGCTCGCATCCCTCGTGGGTTGTGTTGCCTTGTGGTCCGCCATGCCGATCTCTACCACCGCTCGTGTTGGGCACGATTGTCAGGGCGAGGTCACCGGCGGGCGCTCCTTCCGGTCGGTTTTCATCCCCTCGGTTTGGCGGCGCGCGGTACAGTCCGCCCGATGGACGCGCGGCCCGAACACGGTGAAGAGCAGGAACCGCCCCCGATGATTCTGACACGCCGCTCACTACCCACCACCCGATCGTCGATCACCCACAAGTTCTCGGTGAACGGGCACGAGGGGTATTTGACGATCGGGCTGTACGAGGACGGAACGCCCGGGGAAATCTTCCTGAAGATATCCAAGGCGGGCTCGGCGTTGTCGGGGATGAGCCAGGCGTTCTGCCGCGCGTTCAGCCTGGCGATCCAGCACGGCCTGTCGGTGCAGGAGGCGGTGGCGCGGTTCAAGGGCATGCGGTTCGAGCCGATGGGGGCGACGAGCAATCCGGAAATTCCGGAGGCGGACTCGATCGTGGACTATGTGGCGAAGTTTTTGGAACTCGAGTTTGGGCCGCGCCGCGGATGATGGACGTCCGGGCAACTTGACGTGGCGCCACCCGCGGCGCTGCGCGGGTGGCGCCAGTGAACCTCTCGGGTCCGAGGGCATCAGGGGTGCAACGCCCCGCCTGGTGGCACGACTGCGCGCCAGGCCAATTGCGCGCCGACCAATCTGAAATCGGGCCACCCCCGAAAGAGGCGAGTCACTCCACCGCCCTTGCGTTGTGCATCGGCGGGGAGGGGGCGATGCAGCCATTGGGCCGAGGACGGCCCGCGTGCTGTGGAGCGTGCATCGCGCTGAAGACTGAACAAAGGGAGGTTCCATGTTGAAGAATCCGTCCAGGCCGGGCCTTCGGGCCGGCGCGTTGATGGCTCTTGCCGTGGCGGCGGGCGCCGCCATGCTGGGCGCGCCGTCGGCGTCGGCCTCCAGCCACTCCGATGCCCCGCTGATCAAGCAGGACCCGCAGGCGAACCTGACCGACGTGTACGCGTTCGTCGGAGTGAAGTACGACGACCCGTCGGTGCGGGTGCTGAACGTGATCGCCAACGTTCGTCCGTTCAGCGAGCCCGGCGATGGGCCGCACTACGAGCGATTCGCCCCCGATGCCCTGTACAGTCTGCACATCACCAACCCGTCCACGGGCGTCACACTGCGGCGGTTCGACTTCCAGTTCTCGGGAGTCGACACCGGGTACAAGAACCCGGGCACGATCCTCTCGTATGGTCTGGGCACCGAGGTCGGGCCCATCGTGACCATCGGCGACAACCGCCAGAACTACACGCAGACGTTCAACGTGCGCCGCGTGGTGGGCGGGATGACGACGATGATCGCAACCAATGAGATCGTCGCGCCGCCCAACGTGGGCAACCGCGTCACGCCCGCGTACAACGACATGGACGGGCGGGCGGTCTCCGGCGCGACCACGCTCGCGGAACTCGACTCGTACACCAAGCAGGCGATCCACGATGGGGCCAGCGGCGTGACGGTGTTCGCCGGCCCGCGCGACGACTCGTTCTCCGCCGACGTGCCGGGGGTGTTTGACCTGCTCAATCCCCGCATCCTGGACAACGACGGGACGCTGGCCAACGGGCTCGGCCAGGACGGCAACGGCGTGGATGGGTTCAAGGGCTTCAACGTCCTGACCATCGCGATCCAGATCCCGATCGCGGACCTGCCCGCGTCGATGTACCAGGACGCGTTCTTCGGCACCCAGACCGGCGTGGGCGTGTACGCCTCGGTCAGCCGCCAGCAGATCACCTTCCGCAACACCGGCAACAACGTGCAGTCGTTCGGCAACTGGGTCCAGGTGAACCGCCTGGGCAACCCGCTGTTCAACGAGGTGCTCGTCGCAACGGTCGACAAGGACCGCTACAACGCGACCAGCCCGGATGCCGATGCGCAGTACGCGACCTACGCCTCGAACCCCGAGGTGGCCTCGCTCATCAACGTGGTGTTCGGCACGGCGTTCGCCACCAGCAACCGGGCCGACCTGGTGGCGGTGTTCATCCCGGACGTGCTGCGTGTCTGCACGACGACCGGGCCCGTGCGCCAGGCTGGCGAACCCGGCTTCAGCCGGTTCGGCTTCGTCGGCGGCGACACCACCGGCGGGGTCTCCGGCGGATGGCCCAACGGTCGGCGCTTCGGCGACGACGTGGTCGACATCGCCTTGACGGCCGTCGCCAGCGGCCCAACCTACTCCACCATCACCGTGGTGGGCGACAACGTCCCCGAGAACGACATCGCGTTCAACCGGGTGTTCCCGTACGCCGCCACGCCGCACGCGGGCACGTTCAACCGCAAGGACGGCCCGCTGACGGAGTTCGAGATCGCCGACGTGAACCGCGACGGCGCGATCAGCAACGGCGACTTCTTCGCGTATCTCGAGGCCTTCGCGGCCTCGCGCTGAATCCCGGGGGGCGCGCGGAGACATCCGGGCCGCTTCCCCTCTTTCAAGCCCCCTGTCCCCATCCGCTGCGGCGAATGGGGAGAGGGCGCCGGAAGCCCAGAGTTCATCGAGGTCGAACGGAGGCTCACATGCACACGCGTCATCTGCTCGCGCTCGCGGCGGTTGTTGTCGCCCCGGCGGCGGAGGCCCACGAGTTCTGGATCTCGCCCGACACCTATCGCCCGGCTGCGGGCGGTCTGGTGCGGGTGAGCCTGTTCCACGGCGAGCGGTTCGCGGGTGAAGTGGTGCCGCGGGATGAGGAGCGGATCAAGCGGTTCCAGATGCTGATGGAGGCTGGCGCGGTGCCGGTGCGAGGGTTGCACGGCGGACTGGAGTCGTTCGTGCGGCCCGACGCCGCGGGCAACGCGATCATGGTGTACGAGGGGCTTGAGCGGTTCAACAACCTGCCGGGCGAGCGTTTCGAGGCGTACCTGGCGGAGGAAGGGCTGGACGCGATCGCGCAGTGGCGGGCCGAGAACGGTCAGACGGGCGAGGCGGGGCGCGAGGCGTATGTGAGGTGCAGCAAGTCGCTGCTCCAGGTGGGCAGCGACGCGAGCGAGGCGGCGGTCGTCCCGTTTGATCGCGAGGTCGGGCTGGACTGTGAGATCATTCTGGAGGGCTGCGAGGCTGGCGACGACGGCACGGCCTTGACGGTGCGGGTGCTCTTTGAGGGCGCGCCCCTTGAGGGAGCCCGCGTGGTGGGCGTCGCCGCGGCGACCCACGAGGAACTGATCGAGGTGTACACGGATGATGAGGGAC
>CAZHKB010000191.1:0-5790 GCA_964533405.1 uncultured Phycisphaeraceae bacterium
AGCCGGGCGTACTCCTCGGGCCCGGAACGCTCGAAGGCTGGGGCGAAAACCCCGGCCCCTCCTTTCAAGTCCGGGTTTATCGCGAGGCGCGGTCGGTGCGGTGACGCGAGGATCGCGCAGGCCGAGGTCGCGCCAGTCGGATTCTTGCGGCCCTCGCGTGAGTGTGCGGCCAGGGCATCGCTTGGACACCGGCTCCCTGGGTGGGGTGCCGCTGCGGGTTTCGTGGTGGGTTTGGGTGTGGAGTGTCGCGGCCGCGGCGTTGAGCGGCCACGCCCGTTGAACGACGCACAAGCGCAGCGCCGGCCGCGTGCTCGCTCAAAGCCGCGATCACGCCACGCGCTGATAAGGAGTTGGCTGTTCCCGTCCGGGTGCGGAGTAGGCGCGGCGTCTGCGTGATCGGCGTCGCCCGCGGTGGGTTCAGAGAGCCGCTCACCGCGGGTTCCAAGGCCAGGGCGGTCAGTTGGGGAGGGTGAACGACGACCGCGCAGGCCCAGCGCCGTGGCCCGCGCGGTCGTCTTCGCATTGCTGCCGCGCACGATTCGGCGACACCCCGGCTCCCCCGTCCCTGAACCCCAAGCCACCGGCGTCGGGTAGACTCGGGGAGTTACGGCACGTTGCCCCTTTGACACTTCGTCTCGCCCCACCATGCCGGACTCGCTCCTCCACACCCTGGGCCGCCTGCACATCGTGCTCCTGCACCTGCCCATCGGGCTGCTGCTGGGGGTGGCGGCGTGGGAACTCTGGCGGGCGTGGTTCGGGCGCAAGCGGGCGATCGAACTTGGCGCGTCCGCCCTGTTCTTCGCGTGGCTGAGCGTGCTGGGCAGCGGCATGGCGATCGGCACCGGGCTGTTGCACGAACTCGAACTGGCCGATCAGGCCGACGCCATCTGGCTGCACAAGTGGCTGGGGATCGCCGCGGGCGTGATGAGCCTGCTGACCGCGATGCTGGCGACCGCCGCCCGCACTGGTCGGCGCAAGACCCTTACCCGCGCGTACCGCGTCGTGCTGTTGCTCACGATCGGCGTGCTCATCCCGGCCGGCCACTTTGGCGGCGAGCTGACGCACGGCGAGGGGTATGTGCTTGAGCCGCTGCTGAGGCGACCATCGGCCGGCGGCGCGGGCGGCAATGGTGAGAGTGAGAATGGAACCCCCGGCGCGATCAACGGCGCCAACAACGCCAGCGCCGACGGCGGGGGCTTGGCAGGGGCGAATCTCTCCGAGGCCAAGCGGGCCGCACTCGCCAGCCGCGCACGAGAGATCCTCGCGGCTCGCTGCGCCGGCTGCCACGGCTCACCCCGCGTCCGCGGCGGCCTCCGACTCGACACCACCGAGGCCATGCTCCGCGGCGGCAACACGGGACCGGCCCTGGTCTTGGGCGACCCCGCCGCCAGCCTGATGATGCAGCGGATGCTCCTGGCGCTCGACCACGAAGACCACATGCCGCCCGCCGATCGCCCGCAACCCACGACCGATGACCTCGCGACCATCGAGGCGTGGATCCGAGGCCTGCAAACTAACCCCACAGCCCCGCCCAGCCTCGCGCCGCCCGCCGCCGGCACGACCCCACCGGTGCCCGCCGAGATCGACCGTCCTGCCATCGACAACCTGCTTGAGCGCGACATCCTGACCCAACGCCTCTGGCCAGACTCCACGCTGATCCGCGTTGACTGTTCGACGTTTCCAGCCCTGACCGACGACGACGCGCTCGACCTTCTTGTCCCGCTGGCGCCCAACATCGCCGAGCTTTCGCTGGCTGGCACCGCCATCACCGATCGGACCATCGCGGCGCTCGCCTCCATGCCCCATCTGACCCGCCTGAATCTCACCGCCACCGCCATCACCGATCAGTGCGCCCAGCGGCTGGCCGCCATCCCATCGCTCGAGCATCTGACGGTCACCGGCACCGCGCTGAGCGCGGACGCGCTGGACTGGCTCTCGTTCGCCAGGCCCGAGTTGACGATCAAGACGGACGGGACCGATTGACCGATACGCAACCACGTTGCCACACGGGCCCGCGATGATCCGAGCGCCCCGCCCGGCGGGGGCTCGGACTCGGACCGCGATCGGTGGCCTGTTCTCGCAGTCTGGCGGCACGCCCACCTCTACGTCGCGCACAACATGTCCAACAACCCACGCCACTCGGCGTACAAGTACGGCACGCCAAACCTGTCGTGCAACGCCCGCACGCGCTCGTGCATCCGCTCGCCCAGATCATGCTGCCACGCCTGGGCCGACTTGTCGCAGAAGTAGACCCGACACGCGACGGGCTTGATCGTGTGGACGCCGCAGAGGTTGGCCTCCTGAAACGGGCACCCACCGCGGGCGCGGGCGGCGGAGACCTGTGTGAGCGAGAGTACCCGGCCCCCGTGCCACCGATCGCGGCTCTGAGCGATCGGTGCTCCCCCGGCCTGACCGCCCTCTTCACCAAGGGCTTCCCGACCTGCCTCGCCAGCCGCACCGGCGCCGGGTGCTTCAGGCGTCACCGCCGACCCTCCGGCCCGCACCACCGTGTACGCCGCCTCCAACCCCGTCACATACAACCGGTGCCCGGCGGCCTCGAAGTTGCAGCACCGCCCAGACGCCCAGCACGCCGGGCCGCGGGAAGAAATGGCAACGGCGGTGTCGGCGAAGACGGATTCGAGCGCGGCAACCACCGCGCGGTCGGTTGCGGCGGCGAGCCAACGCTGTGAATCTGGCGTCGTCAAAGCCCCTCCATCCCCGCCCACTCTCAGTCCAGCCACCACGTGACCATGAAGGGAGGGTACAGCCACAACACCACCATCGCGATCGGCCAGGCGATGCGGGCTCCCACGATGATGAACCGCGGCTTGCGCCAGCTCCGATCGATCGACGTGACCCAAACCGAAAGGCTGATGGAAGCGAGGGTCATCGGGAGCGACATCAACATGCCGATGATGACCAGCCAGTGCATGACATCGTTGGCGGCACTGAGGGTCTTCGGATCATCCTGAGATGGACGGGGACGATGCCCCAGGACCGCCCATGCCAGCGCGTACGCAAACCCGATGCCGAGCGCCGGCCACATCCGGCCCGGGCAGAACAGCAACGCACCAAGCGCAAACCATCGCACGTTCGTTCTCGCGCACGGTCGCCACGACCCCGCATCCGCTGGATCAAACTCCCGCCCGCACTCCGGGCACGGCCCGCGCGCGGACTTCGACAAGTCATAGCCGCAGGTCAGGCAGAACATGCTTCCCCCGGTACGCTAGCTCTCCGAGCCGGCAGCCCTACCTCTTCTCCAAGCCGCGAACGCCGGGGCGCGCCCGTCGCGGAAACGAACGGCCGGATGCCGCGTGTCCACGTCGCGATGAGACGCGGAGAGTGAGTGGAAAGTCCGGCTCGGAGAGCCGGTCTACCTCACACCCGCGGTCCACTCTCCCCAAGCCCCCCCATCGCATCCTTATATCGCTCGCGCAGCGGCTCCACAACCTCTTTGATAAACCGCTCGGTCTGCTCCACGCTCCGCCCAACATACCGCATCGGGTCGAGCAGCCCGCCCGGACCCTCGCTCCAGTCGAGCTCGTTCGCCAGCGGGCCGCCCCGTGCCTTGCCCCAGAACGCCTTGTCCGCCTTCAGCCGGTCCAGCAGGTCGTTGTCCAGCCCCTCCTGCTTCACCCGCATCCCCGCGGCCTGCGCGTACACCCGAATGATCTCGTGGTACTCCTGCCGGTCCCCACCCGCCCGCACGCACGCCATCAGGACGTTCTCGGTGGCCATGAACGGCAGCTCGGCCATCAGGTTCTTCCGCACCATCGCCTCATGCACGATCAGCCCCGACGCGACGTTATGCATGAGGTCGAGCGCACCATCCAGCGCCAGAAACGCCTCGGGCAGCGACAGCCGTCGGTTGGACGAGTCATCCAGCGTCCGCTCAAGCCACTGCGTCGCGGCCGTGTCGTACCCGTTGCCGACCAGGTTCATGACGAACCGCGTGAGGCCGCAGATCCGCTCGCAGCGCATGGGGTTGCGCTTGTAGGGCATGGCCGACGACCCGATCTGCTTGTCCTCGAACGGCTCGTCGAGCTCCTTGCGGTTGGACAGCAGGCGGATGTCGGTGGCGATCTTGTGGAGGACGGCGGCGACCGAGGCGAGGTCGGCGAGGATGAAGGTGTCGATGACGCGGGGGTAGGTCTGGGTCGTCCACTCGATCGAGAAGTCATAGCTGAGCAATCGGTTGGTTCCCACGCCAAACACGCGGACGCCGATAGGACCCACCACTCGACCAACGGCATCCTGCTCCATCAAATCAACACCCAACTCATCGTCCTTGAGCAGTTCCATGAACGCGGCCTGCGTGCCCGTGGCGCCCTTGAGCCCGCGGGGCTGGATCCAGTCTTTCGTACCCCCGAGCCGACCCCGCGCCAATTCGAGCTCGCTGGCCCATTGAATGAACCGCCTGCCGACCGTACAGGGTTGTGCTGGCTGGTAGTGCGTGAAGCCCAGACACGGGAGCGACTTGCAATCCGCCCCAGAGCCAGCCAGTGCCAGCACACATCGCACGAGTTTCATCTCGATGATCCAGAGCGATTCGAGCAAAACGACGTAATCGGCGTTACACACCACATCCTGGCTGGTCATGCCGAGATGGATGATCGGGCGCGCCTTCGGGCAGACATCTCCCAGGGCATGCACATGCGCCATCACGTCGTGACGGAGATCGCGCTCGTACTTCGCGGCCAAGAGGATTTCATCGTCCGTGATTCCGCCGTCACGATTGACGACCGCTTCCAACTCCTCGACCTGCTCCTGCGTGACCGGGAGCGTGAAGCGGTCGCGATGAACGTAGGTTGTCGCCATTCGCAGCTGGGCCTCCGCCACCGCCAGCCAGATCCGCCGCCAGGTGTTGAACTTGTGGCGGGCCGACCACAGACGCAGCATCTCCGGGCTGGCGTTGCGGGTGGCGAGGGGCGACGTGTAGGTGTCGTAGGGGCTCATCACGCCGACCGCCGCTTCCGGTGGCCGTTCTCGGACACCTCGCGCAACGACTCGACCAGCAAGACATCGATGTCCACCACTGCGTCATCACCCACCCACAGCAACATCCTGCGGCCTCCCGGGGAGACTGAGACAAGCTCCGAGTGCTTCACGGTGAACGACTCACCACTCCCCATCGACAGGACGAATGGTCTGAATGGTGCGGCCGCGAGTCGCTCTTTGATGGCGTCGGCGATCATGCGTGTTGCCCCTTGCGGACCGGCTTTCCGGCACTCTCAAGGATAGGACGATCGCCAGAAACTCCCCCAACTCGTACCCGCATTGCGAAGCAAGGAGCCAATCCCATGTGGTGGACACCTCAGGAAGCGGGCTGGATCGGTGGCGGCCTCGGGGGCGTGATCGGCGTCCTGGGCGCTGGGCTGGGCGTCGCCGCCGGGCTC
Organism: uncultured Phycisphaeraceae bacterium; assembly: GCA_964533405.1. Classification (GTDB taxonomy): domain Bacteria; phylum Planctomycetota; class Phycisphaerae; order Phycisphaerales; family UBA1924; genus JACKHA01. The sequence continues at coordinate 5,397 of CAZHKB010000191.1, forward strand.
CTGGTCAACAAGGGCAAGGGCAAGCCCCTCATCCTCGCACTGCTGGCCCTCATGCTCGCGGTCGGCGTCGCCTCCCTCCTCGCCGGCCTCATCGCCCTGACCGCCCGCCAGCCCTACCACGTCTCCTACCCCCTCCTGCTTATCGGCGGCATCTCGACCCTTGTCGCCGGCATCAACGCCCCGGTCATCCTCGCCCGCTACCGCCAGGCCGACGCACGCCGCCTCGACGCCGAGCAACTCCGCAGGTCGCAGCCCTGATCCGAATGCCTCCCCGGAGGCGGGCGGCCCCGAACGCCCACCTCGAGGTGAGCTCGCACCCCCTCCCGGCTCCCCCGTGACAGCGCAACGTCTGCGCCTAGGCCACCCAAGCGCCACGACCGCCCCGCGCGCGACG
>CAZHKB010000192.1:0-4095 GCA_964533405.1 uncultured Phycisphaeraceae bacterium
AGTGTACCTGAGCGACGCGTGCGGCCAAACCACGGCCGCGTGCGGCATGCATCGCACAATCCGAGAGTGTACCTGGGCGGCGCGCCCCGGCGCTGGTGTCCGCCGTTCTGCTCGTCGCCGCCACGTCCGGGTCGGCGCTGGCCGGGTGGTCCACACTGAGCCTCCATCCCGGTGGGCCGAACCGGTCGGTCGGTGAGGGAATCGGCGGCCCGACCGGCCCGACCGGCTCGCAGCAAGTGGGATCGATCCTCCCCACCGCGGGTCCGTCTCCCTTTCTCCACGCCACGATCTGGAGCGGGTCCGCAGGCTCGGCGGTAGACGTGCATCCGGCGACCGGCGGATACCTCAGCTCGTACCTGAACGCGACGGACGGCACCCAGCAGGTCGGATGGGCCAATGGCTCGCCCGGCAACCGAGCGGGTGTCTGGGCCGGCTCCGGCGCGTCGTTCGTCAACCTGCACCCGGTAAACTACTCAGTAAACTACTCAGGCTCCTTCGCGAACGATGTTTCGAGCGGTCGCCAAGTCGGCGGGGTGCATACGAACCAGTATGCGTACGCCGCGAGGTGGCAGGGAACCGCGGCGTCGTTCGTCAATTCGCATCCCGGTTCGCAGTACCAACAATCGTGGGCGATGGGAACCAACGGGACCGAGACCGTTGGCATGGGTACTTATAATGGAGTCGCGGAACGGGCTCTGGCGTGGAACGGGTCAACCGCAACCGCTGTCTCGCTCCATCGGATCTTCGGCGGCACCCGTGGGCCTCGTCCCGCGCCGAGGCGATTGGCGATGGGCAGGCCGTCGGATCGTTGCAGGCCGTCGGATCGTTCGTATTGGCGAGCGGGGGCGGCTCCCGGGCCGTCATGTGGAGCGCCCTGAACGCGTTTTCCGCGGTCAATCTACACCCGGCAGGGGCGACCAGTTCGAGCGCTTCCGACGTCGACGGCGGGGTCCAGGTTGGTAGCGCGAAGATCGCAGGCGTAAATCGCGCGTGGCTCTGGAAAGGAACGGCCTTGAGCGGCATCGATCTGCACCAATACCTCCCCGCTGGCTACCTCTCTTCCGTCGCGAACGACGTCTGGACGGACGGCTCGACGATCCGTGTCGTCGGAAAGCGATCAAAGCCGGCGGGAATCAAGAGGCCTGGTTCTGGGAGTTCATCGACAATCCCCCGGTCATTCCGCTCCCATCGGCCGCCGCCATGACCCTGGCCGGGCTGTGCGTGGTTGGTTGTCGGCGTCGGCGGGCCTGATCCCGAGCGCCCGCGTGGTCGCTCTCGCGCTCCTCGGATCGCCGCGGCCCAGTTGAACCCCGGTTCGATGGAGTTGCCGAGGTCTCTACCGAGCCGGACTCGTCGGGGTCGAGTGTTTGGCCGCGCCACCCCCATCTCCTCGGGGCGGGTGGCGCGGCCAGCCTCTTTCGAGCGGGCTTTGGCCGCGGCGACTCGCTGCACCACCGGCCACCGCCGCGAGCGGAGAGGACGGCGGTCGAGTTCTGTCGGCTGCGTTTGCATCGTGTCGGTCGCCGAGAACGGCGTGCCGACAAGACTACGCGATGTGGAGCCAGGAGCCTTGGACGCAGGAGCACCAGCGGCTCGGGGCCGCGGCTGGTCGCGCGGACACGAGTGGGTCACCCGCCCGGGGGCGGTTCGGGCGGCGGCGGGCGGAGGGCATCCTGGGTGATTCGGTCCAGGGCCGAGTCGACGTGCGCATCGCGCCCGTCGGTCTGAGAGGCGATGTCGGCTTCCAGGCTCTTGATGCGCTCGGCCAGAGCGGTCAGTTCGTGGCGGCTGGCGGCCAGGCGCGCGTCGAACTGGGTCGCCAGGGCATCCCGGAGGGCGGCGCGGGTCTGAATGGCGGCGGGGCTGTCGGCCCCGGCGCGGGCGGCGGCGCGGTGCAGGCGCGTGGCCCGCATGACACCCATCGTGGCGATCAGCTCTTCTGTACGCGCCTGAGCACCCACGGGGTCGCGTTCCCGCAGTCGCTGGATCTCGCGGAGTTGGGGAGCCAGGCGAGTGCGGACTGCCTCGAGCAGGCGCGGGTCGTCACGCTCGAGTTCGGTCAGCCACGCCGCCACGCGGGGCATGTGCTCGCCGATGTACGCCAGGAGTTGCTCGCGCTCTTGGGTCGTGAGGGGAGCGCGGGGGTCTGGTCCGCCAAACCCACGCCCGGGCTGGTCGAAGTCGCGTGGCTCGCGCCGGGCGTCGCCGTCGCGCGGCTCGAAGAGAGTGCGCATCACGACCTCCGGCGCCGTTCCGGAGTCCAGCGACGCAATGGCGGCCTCAAGCCGCTGCTGGATGAGGCGGGTGTCCTCGAGCCGTCGCTGCAAGCGGGCCCGGAGCTGGTCCGCCGTGGGTGGGGCGCGGTCGCCCGGGCGACCCTCAGGTCGGCCCTCCGGGGTGCCATCTGGGTGGGCATCTGGTCGATCCATGTCGCGATGGCCGGGTCCACCCGGCGGCGGGCGCGAGCCGGGGGAATCGGGCTGGGTCAGGCCGGGCAGCACGAGCAGGCTGGCGGCAATAGCCGCGCCCGCGAGAGCGGCCAGCAGGCTAGTCGAGCGGGAGGGTGTCACAGGGAATCTCCGGTCCAGAGCGGGTCGGACCACTCGCCGCCGATGGGGTCGGTCAGGCTCAGTCCCAGCGAGGCGGCCGAGGCGGAGATGGACTCGATCTCGTCGTCGATTCCCGTCGAGACCAGCGACGAGGCCAGGAACATGGCCTCAAGCTCGGCGTCGGGGTCGCTGGCGGGGATCAGTTCGGTCGGTGCGGCGGGAGTCGAGTCGGCCAGGCGGCGGGCCGGGCCAGACCCGTTCGAGGAGGCCGAGCCGTCGCGGAGCGCGAGCCAGAGCGCCGTCACGCACGCCAGCGCCCCCAAACCCGCGGCGATGGCGATACGTCGGCGACTCTGGCCCGCGCCGGTCCCCCCAGCGCTCGGCGTGATTCGCCCGGCGATCGCGGGCGTGCGCCCGGCGGGATGGCGAATGGCGTGCGGCGTGGATTCGGCGGTGACCGGTCCGGCGACCGCCGCGGCCTGAAGTGCCTCGATCGACGCGCCGTACGCCCGCGCCTCCAGCGACGCGGGCGCGGCATCGCGCTCGGCCTGCCCGAGCGTGTCGAGTGCGTGCTCGATTCGCTGATCGGAAGCGTCGAGAATTGGGCGCAGTTCGTTGGTCTGGTCGGCGGGATTCATGGTGATGCCTCGCTGTGCGGGGCCGGGGTCTGGGTCGGCTTTGCGGCCGAGTCGGCGTTCATCAACGCGTGGAGTTTCTTCAGCGCCCGGTGGTGGCGGGCCAGCAGCGTGCCCAAGGGCTCGTTCAGCAGGTCGGCCATCGCCTTGAACGACATCTGGGCGTGGTGGCGGAGTTCGATGATGTCCCGATCCGGGTCAGAGAGTTGGGCCAGAGCGAGGCGGAGAGCCGGCAGCAGGTGGGCGTCGGCGTGCGCGGGGTTGAACGGGCCGGGAGGAACCCCGTGGGACGCTGGAATCGAGTGCAGCGAGGCCGGGTCGGTCGGGATCGCCTGGCGGGCGGTGCGCCGGGCCTCATCGCGCACCCGGTTCATCACCACGCGGAACAGCCAGGGCTCGAAGCGGCCCTGTTCGGCGTAGCCGCCGGTGGCGAGTTTGGTGGCGACGGTACACAGCACGGACTGGGTGATCTCCTCGGCGAGTTCGGGGCTCTTCACACGGCTCTTGGCCAGGGCGTACACACGGCGGGCATAGCGGGCGATGACCAAGCGCCAGGCCTGCTCGTCGCCGCCGGCGGCCTGGGCGAGGATGGCGGAGACGTCGGGGGAGTCCGCCGGCGCTGGGTGCGCGGGTGGCGACTGATGGGTGTCGCGCGCGGTGATTGACCCGTTGTGGGCATCCATGCACTGCTCGCGATCCACGCCCCCGAGGCCGATGCTTTCCTCAGGAGGGTAACGCATGAGCGGGAAGCGGATTGCGTTCGGGGACGGTGAGGCGGCGAGGGCGGCTGGGCACCCCCCCGGGCTGGCGCTCCCCGTTCCGCCGGGCCAGGATGGGGGCTGCGGGAGGGAGGCCCGAGAACCATACGCTGATGCCATGAAACCTGAACCCAGCGGCCAGCGGACGGTGCT
>CAZHKB010000192.1:4195-5760 GCA_964533405.1 uncultured Phycisphaeraceae bacterium
CGGTGCTGGCGGGCGGCGCCCGCTCGGCCCGGATCGTCGCGATGCAGGCTCAGGAGCCGGGCAAGCCCGTTGGCGTCGAGACGCAGTACGTTTTTCTGAATGCCGACGCGCTGGCCGCCTATGTCCGGGACGTGGCGCCGGGCCTGCGGGCCCAAGGCGTGGCGAAGTTCGCCGCCCGCGGCGTCCGGTTCGAGCGGCGGGTGGGCGAGGTGGTGGGGGAGTGGTGAGCGCGGATACCCTGCGGGATGATCCATCCGTGGCATGACGTGACGCCGGCGATCGAGGGGATGTCGCTGCCCCAGCACGTCCGGGCCATCATCGAGATCCCGAAGGGTTCGAGCAACAAGTATGAGCTGGACAAGGGCAGCGGGCTGCTGAGGCTGGACCGCGTCCTGGCGTCGGCGGTGTATTACCCCGCCAACTACGGGTTCATCCCGCAGACGTACGCCGAGGACGGCGACCCGCTGGACGTGCTGGTGTTCTGCACCGAGGCGATCCCGAGCCTGTGCATGTGTGATGCGCGGGTGGTGGGCCTGATGACGATGCTCGACGACGGCGAGGCCGACCACAAGGTGATCGCGGTGCTGGTCAACGACCCGCAGTACGCCGACTATCACAAGGCCAGCGACTTCCCGGCCCACACGTTCCGCATGTTGCGCCGGTTCTTCGAGGACTATAAGATGCTCGAGGCCAAGGACGTGGAGGTCGACGAGATCATGCCCGCCGAGGCGGCCCACGCGGTGATCGAGCACTCGCTGGCGGCGTACTCCCGGGCCAGGCAACGCGGGGAGCTCGAGGGGCTGTAGGCGCGCGCACGGGAGATCTCGGCAGGTTCGGGTGCGCCCCGCAGCGGCGTCTCGCGCCCCGATCATACGAATCCTCGATGGAGCGCGGGCGTCCCGTGCCAACACGGCCGCGGCGTTGAGCGGCTGGCTCGATCGACCCGGAACGACCGTAGCGCACCAGGCGTGGCGCGCCACGCCTGGCGGCACTCCCGAGTGGAACTGACGCTTGGTATCAGTCGGTGTGTCCGGCGCCGAGGGCGTTCCAGTTCTTAAAGACGTGGACTGGACTGCAAAGCGCGGACATGGCCGCGCTGGTGCCCGCCCCGATCAGCAGGCCGTGAACGCGAAGGTGCAGCGACTGTCGGGCGGCGGCAACCGCGGCACTCGTCTCGCTGGGAACCGGGAACTCGCCGTCGCTGACCACGATCAAATCTGCCCTTGACCACTTCGCCGTTTCGACGCGCTTCAGCGCGCGGCTCATCGGTTCGGCCACGTCGGTTCCGCCGTGGAAGGAGCAACCAAGGAACTCCAGAAGGGCTTGGATGCCGCCGCGTTTGGTGGACAGGTCGAACTCAGCCACCTGGGTCGGGCCGCTGAAGGCGTACAGGAAGCACTCGCGCTTCTCGGCGGTGGCAATGCGGACGGCTTCGAGCGTCACGGCCTTGGCGATGGTCTCCGGCGCACCCTGCTTCGAGCCAGAGGTGTCGAGGCACACGATGATCGGCCCGCGTTCCTGCTTCTTCTTGCGGCGCTCGGCGTCGCGGGCTTCGGTGCCCGCAT
>CAZHKB010000193.1:0-5725 GCA_964533405.1 uncultured Phycisphaeraceae bacterium
GGCGAACGGCGCGGATGGGGGCGAGTCTGGCCCAGCGCGAGTCCAGGTGGGGATTTTGTGCGTAAGTCGTTGCAGGGAATGCAACAACGCGCGGTGTGCGGTGGGGGACCGCTTGCGAAGCCGGTTCTGTTGAACAGGCGATCGCGTGCGCGATCGGCTGGTTTGGGATCTGGAGGCACCGCTTCGCGTCGCCCCGGCTTGGCCGCGTGCCGATAGTCTGTGGCGAGGTTCCCACTGCACCCCCGAGTTTCCACGGACGGACCCACGAGAGATGCCCAGAGACATTCCAGTCGGAAACGGCGACCTGCTGGTCACGTTCGATCACACCTACCGGGTGCGGGATATCTACTTCCCACGGGTCGGTCGGCATAACCACACGGCCGGGCACGTGCAGCGGTTCGGGGTCTGGGCCGATGGTCGGTTCGCGTGGATCGAGGACCCATCCTGGGAGCGCGACCTTCGCTACCGGGCCGACACGCTGGTGACCGAAGTTCGCCTGGTCAACCTGCAACTGGGCCTTGAGGTTCTGTGCTCGGACGCGGTGGATGCCAGCGACCCGGTGTACCTCCGCAAGACCGTGGTGCGCGACCTGAACGCCAAGGCGCGGGACGTGCGGATCTTCTTCCACCTGGACCTCTCGATCGCGGGGTCGGCGGTCGGCGACACCGCCAACTACGACCCGGCCACCTCCTCGCTGGTCATCTACAAGGACGACAACTACTTCCTGGTCAACGCGTGCGACCAGCACAAGTGCGGGATCGACCACTGGGCGATCGGGACCAAGCGCCTGGGCGGGGCCGAGGGGACGTGGCGCGACGCCGAGGACGGGAACCTGGGTCGCAACGCGATCAGCCAGGGGTCGGTGGACGCGACGATCGGGTTCAACCTGCATGTGCCGGCGGGGGGCGAGGCGTATGTCACGACGTGGATGGCGTGCGGAAGATCGTACGACGACGTGAAGAAACTCAACCGCCGGATCTGGGAGCGCGGGCCGGATCGGTTGCTGGCGCGGACGGACGCGTACTGGAAGCTCTGGTGCCGCAAGGAGCCGCTGGACACCACCCCGCTTCCGGAGAACCTGCGGGACTTGTTCTATCGCTCGCAGCTGGTGCTCCGGACGCAGATCGACAACGGCGGGGCGATCGTGGCGGCCAACGACTCGGACGTGACGCAGTTCGGCGGGGACCACTATTCCTACTGCTGGATGCGGGACGGCGCGCTGGTGGCGTATGCCCTGACCATGTGCGGGCAGTCGGAGCTCTCCCGCTCGTTCTTCCGGTTCAGCGAGAAGTGCATCGATGAGAACGGGTACTTCCTGCACAAGTACACGCCCGAGGGCAAGCTCGCCTCATCCTGGCACCCATGGACGCTCGACGGCCAGCGCGTGCTGCCCATCCAGCAGGATGAGACGTCGCTGGTGCTGTGGGCGCTTCGCAAGCACTTCGTGACGTTCCGGGATGTTGAGTTCATCAAGCCGCTGTACCAGCGGCTGGTGGCGCAGCCGGCGGACTGGCTGCTGGCGTATCGCGACCATCACGGGCTGCCCCGGCCCTCGTGGGACCTGTGGGAAGAGCGGCGGGGCGTACACCTGTTCACGGTGGCGTCGACGATCGGCGCGCTGTACGCGGCGTCGGCGTTCGCCAACGACTTCGGCGAGCCGGACCGGGCCGCGGCCTTCCGCGAGGGGGCCGAGCGCATGAAGGGAGCGCTGAGGCGGCACATGTGGCACCCGGACCGCAACCGCTTCGCGCGGATGGCGGTGCCGCTGGAGGACGGGACGTATCGGCTGGACATGACGGCCGACTCGTCGGCGTACGCGCTGTTCGCGTTCGGCGCGTTCGAGCCCGACGACCCGCGGGTGGTGGCGCAGATGACGGGGGACTTCGAGAAGCTCTGGATCAAGACCCCGGTGGGCGGGTGCGCGCGGTATGAGCGGGATTACTACCACCAGGTCGAGCGCGAGAAGGTCGAGCAGGTGCCGGGCAATCCGTGGGTGATCTGCACGCTCTGGCAGGCCCAGTGGCGGATCGCGGTGGCCAGGACGATGGACGAGCTCAAGCAGGCGTTGCCGCTGATGGAGTGGACCGCGACCCGGGCCCTGCCCAGCGGCGTGCTTGCGGAGCAGTTCCATCCGTACACGGGCGATCCGATGTCGGTGAGCCCGCTGACGTGGAGCCACGCGACGTACTGCATGGTGGTGATCGAGTACTTGCGGAAGTTCGAGGCGCTGAGCCGGCAGAGGGCGGCGGCGAGTGTGGAGATGGGATGACGTGCCACCGAGGCACGGCGGCCCTGCGGCGTTCATCCGTGCGACGCGCCTTGGGCAACCATCGCGCCGTCGCACGTTCGGCACCGACTCAACCCGCAAAGCCGGGCTGAGTCGGTGGCACTCTCAGTCTGCTGCGGGAACATCACTTCGGGAAGATCGGCCGGTTCGCATCGACGTACACGTTGTCTTCGCGCGTGCTCGGGTCGCCGTCGGGCCCGGCGGAGTAGAAGTACGCCACGCCGCCGTACTTCGGGCAGATTCCCCCGTCGGAATCGGCGCCCGATGGGCCGATGGGGTCGCCGCTCTGCTCACCGCCGTTGCGCCGGATCTGCTCGATGGTCAGACGATTCAGCGGAATTTCAGTGAGGATGATCTGGACAGCGAACGGCTTGCTGGGGTCGGGGGTCGGGGCGTAGTTGCCCCGACGTTCGGCCTGGTTGAAGGTCGCATCAAACAGCGAGCCGCTGTACGCCGGGTGGACGTACCGCAATGGCCGCCCCCACGGGTCCAGCACGGTGCGCAGCTGCGGCAGTTCCGCAGCGGGGTCCACCTCGCTCGCGCCCGGGGGTGAGACGGGTGGAGCGTTGGGGTCCTCCGCATAGAACGTGACCAGCCGCGGGTTCAGCCCCGTGAGCGCGGCCTGCACCGGCTGGCCCTCACGCTCCATCTGATAGATGAACAGGCCGATCGAGTTGATGATCTCCTGGTTGCCGGCGGACATATTCCGCGCGTCGGCGATCGGGATCGTGAACTGCGTGTTGCGCGGGTCGGGCACGCCGGGGTCTGGGCGGAGGTCGTTGTCGGCCATGTACCCGGCATAGACCAGGTCCATCGCCTTGATGGTGTCCTGGGTGAGCGTCGACTTGCTGCCGGCGATGACGCGCCCGCCCACGACCGTGACGATCGAGATGAGCAGCGCGATGATTCCGATGACCACCAGCAGTTCGATGAGGGTGAAGGCGTGGCGTGCGGCGTGGGGGGCGTGCGAGGCGTTCGTGGGGGCAATCATGGGCACAACCTCTGCCGGCCCCCGCCTGGGGGCCGATCTTCGCCGGCGAGCCCGCCAGCCATCATCCACGCCAAGAGCATAGCAGTCCGCCGATCGGCGGACCCGTCCATCCGAACACCCCATACGCAACCCGGCCCGGAGGGATGCAGGGGGATGCTTTCGCCCAGATGCGTGCGCACTGAATGAATTTGATGGATTCGCCATGCTTACCCATTGACTCCCCACGCATCCACGCGAACCATCACCCCGAAAGCCTTTGGCTGGATTTGTGGGTGCCGGTGCAGCCGCGTTGCGACGAGCCGATGCGTTTTTCAATCCCGGAGATCATCAATTATGCCCACAACCATGGAAGGTCCGTCCATCTCCCGACACACAAATCCGAGTGACGAAGCGCTCGACGCCCTCAGCCTTGTGCAGATCGCCGAGCGACTGGAGAGGGTCACAACCCAGATCGAAGCCGAACGTTCCAGGGAGCGCGAGGCTCGCCAGAAGTACCGCGAGGTCGCCGATGCGGTCGAGACCCGGATCATGTCGATTAAGGCCGAGGCGGGCTCGCTGGTCCGCGAACAGCAGTCGCGTCTGGCCGCCTTTGACGGGATGCTGGATCGGCGTTCGCCCGGCGAGGAGGACGCCCGCCAGGGGTTCGCGGCCGGTCGGCGTCGCCATCCGCTGGACACGCCCGCCAACATTGGCGAGGCGATCCTGCGGCTCTGGACCCTTCCCGAGCACGATGGGCCGTTGACGACGGATGAGATCGCCGAGTCGCTGCCGTCGGTGGGGTACGACTCCAAGGCCGCCCCGCGTTCGCTGCGGTCGGCGGTCAACCAGGCATTGGCGAAGCTGTGCCGGGACGGGAAGGTCGACAAGTACCGCCAGGACGGCACGGTGATCGGGCGGCACGAGCACAACGCGCGGGCGCGGAAGTACAAGAACCGCGGATGAGGCATGGCGCGAGAACCAGGAGCCTGAAGGGCTCCCTGTTCGTAGCCGGGCTTTGAGCGGAGCGAAACCCCCGGGTGCGGCGCTCGATCCGACGTGACCCCGAAGCGGTCTGCGTACGCGAACCCCGCGGGGTTCGGGTCTTGGTGCGTGCCTTCCCGGCGGTGCGTCTTGGCTCCACCCCGGGCTCCTGACGCTCAGCCCTTCGGGTGGGCGCGTGTGGGCATTGATGGCAACGCTGCGCAGCGGGTCCACCCACATCCCCGCTTTTCCAGCCCCCCCACCGCTCCACCCGATGCAATGATCTTGGCAGCCATCCCGCGCGCCCACCGGAGCCCTTCATGCCCGCACGCGTCCGAGCCCCGTTTCTCGCCGTGTCTCTCGTCGCCGGCCTGCTGCTCGCGCCCAGCGCGCTCGCCCAGGACCTCTCTGGCCGCATCGTCGAACTGATCCGCGGGGCCGATCTGGGGCAGGGGGCGGTCGTGGGGGTCTCGATCATCGACTGCCGGTCGGGCACGTCGATCGCGGCCTACAACGAGGACGAGGCGCTCCAGCCCGCCTCGAACATGAAGCTGCTGACCACCGGGGCCGCCCTGGCGATCCTCGGGCCCGACTACACCTTCACGACGCGGGTGACGGTCTCGGGCGACGACCTCGTGCTGGTGGGCTCGGGCGACCCCGCGCTGGGCGACCCGGAAGTGCTCTCGCAGATGGACCCGCCGATGACCGCCGACGACATGCTGGACGCGGTCGCCGGCGGCGTGCAGCGCGGCAACGTGACGACGCTGAACTCGATCATCATCGACGACCGCATCTTCGACCGTGAGATGGTCCACTCGGGCTGGCCCGCCGACCAACTCGACAAGCACTACGCCGCGGGCGTCTCGGGCTTGAACTTCCACGCCAACGTGCTGGCGTTCTATCCCGCGCCGGGCCCCGGCGGCCCGGGCTCGCTGGCGACCTGCGAGGTCGAGCCCAGCGCCCCGTGGATCCCCATCCAGGTCGACGCCCGCACGGTGGGGCGCGACGGGCGGCACCAGTACGGCGTGCTGCGCGACCCTGCCCAGAACCGCTTCACCGTGTACGGGCAGATCAAGGCCGCCACCCAGGTCGCCGCCCGCGTCGCGCTGCACGACAACAACCTTTTCTTTGGGCGTCTGCTGGCGTTCCGTCTCTCCCGCTCGGGCGTGGCGATCGGCTCGGCTCGCGGCTCGGCCCAGCTCCTCGAGCACGTCCGCCTGGCTGGCCCCGGCGAATCGTTCACCATCGACCGCACGCTGGCGGTCATCACCACCCCCCTGGCCGACGTGATCCGTCGCTGCAATGTTGATAGCGTGAACCTGTACGCCGAGGCGCTCATCAAGCTGATGGGGCACGACCTGACCGGCGACGCGGGCTCGTGGACCAACGGGGCCGCCGCGCTGCGGATGACGATCGCCGATCGACTCGGGCCCGAGGCGGCCGCCTCGACCATCATCTCCGACGGGTCGGGCTTCTCACGCCAGAAC
>CAZHKB010000194.1:0-5718 GCA_964533405.1 uncultured Phycisphaeraceae bacterium
TTCCATGAGCGGCTGTGGGGCGGGCCGTCGCCGTTGGCCAGGCGTGTGTACGACCCGGGGTGGCGGGCGCGGGCGACGGACTCGATCAAGATGACGGTGAGCGCGAGCGTGCTGGCGTGGGCGGTGGCGTCGCCCTGGATCGCGGCCCGGGTCGGGCTTTTCAGCCCGCTCGCTCCGATCAGTTCGCTGCTGGTCGCGCTGCCGGTGTCGGCGTTGATGCTGGTGGGTTTCTTGGCGATGGTGGTGTCCACACTGGTGCCGGGCGGGGGGATCGTGTGGGCGGCGACCTCGCCGCTGGCGCGGGCGACGCTGGCGTGCGTGGATGGGCTGGATGCGATGCCGGGCTCGTCGATCGCGACCGGGAGCATCCCGCTGGCGTGGGGGGCTGCGGGGAGCGTGGGGGTGTTGTGGCTGCTGACGCGCGGGCGGGTGCGGGTGGTGGGCGTGCCGGACGCGCCGGTTGATCGAGATGAGACACTAGACAGTGTTGAGAGGGATGCGGGTGTTGATGGAGCCGGGAGCGGGGACGATCCGGCGGACGGGCGGTGGGACGCGGAGTTCGTTCCGCGTGTGGCGGCATCGAGGACGCGAGTGGTCGCGGGGGCGAAGGCGTCCGAGGGCTCGCGCCCACGCCTCGTGGTGGCGGGGATCGCGACGTGGGTGGTCGTGCTGGGCCTTGGTGTGTGGCTGGCGTTGTGGATGACGCTGGGGCGGTCGCTGGGGAGCGATGTGGTCCTGCGGATCGACACGCTGGACGTGGGCGATGCGACGTGCCACCTGATCCGCAGCGGCGATGAGGCGATGCTGTGGGACTGCGGATCGTCATGGGAGGGGGCGGGGCAGGTTCGAATCCCGGGGGCGATCCGCGCCCTGGGCGGGCCGCCGGTGCGTTCCGCGCTGGTCACGCACGCGAACTTCGATCACTACAACGCGCTGCCGGACGTGTCGTGGCGGGTGGGTGTGAGACGTGTGCTGGTGTCGCCGCTCATGTTGGAGTCGGCCCGCGCCCAGCCGGGCGGGGCGACGGCCGCGATGATCTCAATGCTCCAGGAGCACGACATCAAGGTGCTGGCGTTCGGCCAGGCGGGGAATCGGATGCGACTTGGCGAGGCGGAACTCGAGATCCTGTGGCCGCGGCCCGAGTCCGCCCGGATCATGGTCGCCAACGACCAGTCAATCGTCGCGATGATCCAGGTGCAGACCGAGGGCGGCCCGCGGCGGGTGCTGATGACCGGGGACGTGCAAACGCCCGGCATCGCGTCGGTGCTTGAGGCGATCGAGGCCCGGGTCGGTCCGCGGGAGGGCGGCTGGGCGGATCGGAACGTTGACATCCTTGAAGCGCCCCACCACGGGGCGTACTCGGCTCGGGCGGCGGAACTGGTGGAGGCACTCGGCCCGGGCGTGATCGTGCAATCCACCGGGCGCTCGCGCGTGGGGATGGGGCGCGTCGATGACCCGCGCTGGCGCGAGGCAAGCGGCGCCGCACAGTGGCTGGTGACGGCGACCGGCGGGGCGACGTGGGTGGAGATCAGGCGGGATGGGATTGTGAGGCGGGGGGATTTTCTGGGAGGCAGGTGAGAGATCGGGCGTGCGACCGACTTATCCCGGCTTTGCGGGATCCGTCGGTGCACGAGGCGCGAGGTCGTGGAACGAGTCGGGGGTTGATGGGCACCGCGTGGGCCGCAACGCCGGCTGACGGGGCGGCACGACCCTACGCCACGAGTTTCAGCACGCGACCCAGCGCTTCGATCTGGTCGCCCTCGCGCGGTTCGAGCGCGAGGCTTTCCATCACGCTCTCCACGCCGTCGCCCGGCTCGATGTGGTGCAGGGCGATGCGCTCGCCGAGCGAGTCGACGAGGCACAGGGTCCAGCGTCCATCGCCCGCGTGCTCGATCTCGACGACCGATCCACCCAGGCGGATGGCCTGCGAGGCCGGGCCGTCGTCGGTGCGGAGTGCGTCGGAGAGCATCTGATCGACGGCCTTGTCGATCTGCTCGTGGATGCGCCGGGCCAGGGCGTCGAGCGAGTCAACGCCGGCGGCGGCGGCCTGAAGTTGGTGGCGGAGGCGCGAGAACTCGCGGGCGGCGGCGGCGAAGACCGCGCTGAGCCCCCGCCCGTCCAGCCCGAGCAGCCGCTCGGCCAGCGGCAGGATGATGTCGCTGGGGCGCGGCTGCGAGGTCTTGAGGTCCAGTTCGATCAGGCCCGCGATGTGGGCGACCCGGCGCAGCACGCTCGCGTCGTCGCGGGCGTCGAAATCGCGGATCGGGGCATGGTGGAGTTCGGCCGCGCTCGACAGGACCGGCGGCAGTTTCCACCGCTCGCACAGGACCGACACCACGTCCACATGCGTGAAGGGCAGTTCGCGGGACTCGGCGGCGAACGCGGCGTAGGGCGGCAGGTCGCGATCCAGCAGGCGATGGGCCGGCTCGCCCTGCAGGCGGGCCAGAATCGGCTGGCCCATGTCGAGCATCAGTCCCGCGACGAACGCAACCGGGGCGAGGCGGTCGAGCGACACGGCGCAGAGTTCGGAGGCCAGACAGCCCCGCATGATCGAGTGCCGCCAGACACGCCTGGCCAGGCGGCGATCTGGGCTGTTGGGATCGGCGCGATCAAGCGTGAACCCGAGGGCGACGGCGCGGAGGCGATCGGACCCGAGCACGACGCAGGCCCGCTCAAGGTCGGCGACCGGCTCGGGCTGGCGGAAGGCGGCGGCGTTGCACTGGCGCAGGACGCGGGCCGAGAGCGCGCTGTCGCCTCGGATCACCTGCGCGAACTGGCAGAGGCCCGCGGTGCGATCGGTCGAGAGCTGAAGGATGGCGGCGGCGACCTCGGGCTGGGTCTCGACCGCCATGCGGTCCAGGCGTCGCTCGATGAGAGCACGCATGTGCGTCACTTCCACGGCGGACTGTTGGGCGCGTGGCTTCATGCGGGTCTGACCGGTCGGGCATCGGGCCGGGGGGCGGCGACGTGCTTCGCCTGTGGTCGGATGGATTGCGGGCGGGGTTGATGGCGGGGCGGCAACCGGTTCAAGTGGTGCGTGGGCGGGCCCGCCTGGGGGGCGAGGGCCGAGAATGCGGTCCCAGAATCAAGCGCGTGCCACCGAGTCACGTCGGCTCTGCGACGTGACTCGTTGCGAATGGCCCTTGTCGCGATTCACGTCCTCGCACGTTCGGCACCGACGAACCCCGCAAAGCCGGGGTGAGTCGGTGGCAACGGGCACGAGGGATTCAGCCGGGCCCGAGCGCGCCGCCCCAGCCCAGGGAGCGGAGCAGCGTGCCCCAGCGGTCGCGGGCGGCCAGCGCGGTGGGTGTCGAGCCCCCCCACCACCAGCAGCCCGAGAGCGGGGCCTCGATGTCCATGACCATCTCGGCGATCTGGCGGTCGGTGAGGTCGACGAAGGGGGTGTCGATTTCGGGGGCGTCGGCGGCGCGGGGCGCGTCGAGGGCGACCACGCGGGTGACGAGCAGCGCGCGGTCGATCGCGCCGGCGATGCGCTCGAGCGAGGGGGATTCGGTGTGCAGGTCCTCGCCGTGCTGGGTCGGCCAGACCACCCGATCGCAGCCTCGTGCGAGGGCCAGATACCCGGCGTGGACGAGCAGGCGGGTCTGGTCCTCGCCGCCAGCGTCGGGGCGGGTGGACAGGGGCGGAGCGTCGTCGGCGGCGCGATCGACGGAGAAGACATCGAGCACGCGGGCGAGCGCGACCGCCCGTTCGCGGGCGTCCGGCAGGCCGAAGTAGGCGGGGTAGACGACGGGCGCGGGGGCCGGGCCGGAGTCGGAGGGCTGGCGGCGATCGTGGGTTGCGGACAAGTTGGCGGAGCGGATGACCCGGGAGGACGCGGAGCGGCGCGAGGGGAGCGACGCCTCCTCGGCGGCATAGGCGACGGCGAGCACGGAGGGCAGGTCGCCGTCGAAGAGCACGAGGCTGCGGGCGTGGGCCAGGTCGGTCGAGCAGGCGGAGGAGATGGCGGCGGTCCGGGTCATGGATTGCTCCGAGTTCGTCGGCGGCGTCGCGGCAAGGACAGGGGAGTTCACCACAGGGGCCCAGAGGAAGGCAATGAGGTGGGGTTTGGGAGAAAGGCAAGGAGGCAGTCTTCCGAAGGACTCAGGACCGAAGTCCAACTCCCCTATCCACCCCCCTGCCCTACCACCCCAAGGCCGCCCCGAAAAACTCCGACACGTCAGTCTTCAACTTCGCGAGGTCGGCCTGGCGGATGTACATCATGTGGCCCGATTCGTAGTACGTCTGATGGATGTTGGCCCGGAGCGTGGGGTCCAGGCCCAGGTGCGACATCACATAGTCGCTGGCGAAGAACGGCGTCGCCAGGTCGTAGTAGCCGCTGGCGACCATCACCCACAGGTCGGCGTTCTTGCTCATGGCCTCGCGCAGCGTCTCGCTCACGTTCAGGTAGCGGTTCTGCACGTTGCTGTACGACCAGGGCTGCACGCGCCCGGTCAGGATCTCGTAGACCAGGTCGTTCTCGTAGGCCAGGTCGCGCCGGACGTAGTCGTTGAGCACCGCGGTGTACGGGCCCCAGATGCCGGTCATCGAGGGGTCGTGTTCGGTGCCCGCGCCGACGGAGTCGCGGTCGATGCCCGTGTAGCGGGAGTCCAGTCGCCCGACGGTGCGGGCCTCGTCGCGCATGAGCTGCTTGGTGAAGTTGGAGATGTTGATGCGGAGATTGGCCGAGTCGACGAAGTCCTCGGAAAGACCCGTGTAGCGGGCCAGGCGCTGGCGGATGGGGGCCCGGGCCTCATCGGACAGGGCGTCGCCCTGGGCCAGCGCGAGCAGGTACTCGGTCGAGGCCCACTGCTTGACCTCATCCAGGAACTCGGCGATCGGGCGGGCCAGCGTCGCCTCGTCGAGTTTGGAGTGGTACCACGCGGTGGCCGCGTACGTCGGCAGGAAGAGCCAGTACGGCTCGTCGTTGCCCACGCTGAAGTTGGTCGTCTGGAAGTTCAGCACGCTCGACACCAGGATGATGCCGTTGAGGTACATCCCGTGCGTGTTCTGAAGGTATCCGGCCAGGCCCGCGGCCCGGGTGGTGCCGTAGGACTCGCCGGTGAGGAACTTGGGGCTGGCCCAGCGACCCTCGCGGGTGGTGTAGAGGCGGATGAAGTCGCCGACGGACTCAATGTCGGCGGTGTAGCCATGGAACGCCGAGGCCTCGACGCCCTCGACGGGGCGTGAGTAGCCGGTGGAGACGGGGTCGATGAAGACCAGGTCGGTCAGGTCGAGCCAGGAGTGCTCGTTCTCGACCAGGCGGTAAGGCGGGGGGAGCGGGAAGCCCTCGGCGTCCATGAGCACGCGGCGTGGGCCCAGCGCGCCCATGTGCAGCCAGACGGAGGACGAGCCGGGGCCGCCGTTGAAGGAGAAGGTGACGGGGCGTGTGCCCAGGTCGGTGGTGCCGTCGCGGGTGTAGGCGATGTAGAAGACGCTGGCGCGGGGCTGGCCCTGGTAGTCGGGCAGGGTCATGTAGCCGCAGGTGGCGGTGTAGGAGATGAGTCGCCCGTCGATGGTGACCGAGTGGTGGGTGGTGGAGGAGCCTTCGGGCGTGATGGGTTGGGGGGTGTAGGTCGCGGGTTCTTCGGGCTTGTCTGTTGTCGCGCCTTCGGAAGCGGGCTGGTCCGAGGAAGCCTCGGGGTCGGACCCCGAGGGGCTCGGCGCCGGGTCGCGGGCCGTGACCCAAGGAGTGCAGGATGCACGTCTCGCCAACAG
>CAZHKB010000195.1:0-5690 GCA_964533405.1 uncultured Phycisphaeraceae bacterium
ACCCGATCCTCCGCCGCCCGAACCTCGCTCCTGGCCAAGGTCGCGCTGGTCGTTGTCGCCCCCGTGCCTGTCGCGGGCGCGATCTTTGGCCTCAAGGACATCCCCACCCCGCACTACGATCCGCCGGACCTCACCCCGGGTGAGCACGACACTGGCGGCTCCACCGTCCGCCCCGTCAACTACTCGACCATGACCCGCGTGCTCAGGCTGGCCGCCGAGTTCCCGCCGCCCCCCGAAGTTCCGACCACCAACTCGAGCGACCCGGACCCGGGCGGCGTGACCACCCCCTCGACCCCAGGCCTGCCCATCGTCCGCTTTCTGGGCGCCATCGCCGAGCCGGGCCGTTACGTTGCCCTGCTCAACATCGACGGCCGCCAGAAGTTCCTTGGGCCGGGCGAGATGTACGCCCGCGTCCGCGTGGTCGAGTGCACCGCCTCCCAGGTCCGGGTCCAGTTCGACAACCCCGACGGCTCCACCGGCGGCACCCAGTCCATCGCCGTCTCCGAGCGCCAGGGCCCGGGCTGGACGACCGGGACCGCCGCCACCGGCGACATCCCGGAGTTCGGCGACGGCTCCGGCGAGATGCCATCGGTCGCCCCGACCCTGCCTGGCATGCCCCCGGGCTTCACCCTCCCGCCCGGCATGAGCCCGCAACAGGTCGAGACCATCCGACGCGAGTTCGAGGCCCGCCAACGCTCCGGAGACGCGTCCTCGTGAGCCGTCGCCTCCTCTATCTCGAACGTGCGGACCGCGGCGACCGCCTCAGCGCGCTCCGCCTGCTGGGTCCGCGCACCAGCGAGGTCTGGCGCCCCGCCGACGCCGCCCCGGGTGCCGGCCTCCACACGGTTGACTCCAACCTGAACGCCGTCCGCGATGGGGCCGCCTGGGTCCGCGAGCGCCTCACGTCCGCCGGCGATCGCTCCACGCTTTCGACCATCTGCCTCGACCCCGACGGCACGCTCTGCTCCTGGCTGACCGCCCCCAGCAACGACCCGACCATCCTGCACGCCGTTGCCCGAGGCGTCTCGGCTGGCGGGCACGATGGCGAGCACGACGACCACGCCATCGCCGCCATCCCCACCGCCCGCGCCCTGGATCACTTCGGCTCGGTCGGCTCGGGAATGTCGCTCCAGTCCCTCACCCCATCGCTCAACGGCGGCACAGGCAACGGCTCCGCCCGAGCGACGCCCAAGGGCAAGGGCGCCTCCGATGTCGCGTCGCGGCGTCGCCTCGCCGTCTTGGGCGTGCCAGACTCCGCCGCCGGCATCCTGGTCGACACCCTCGACGCCCTGGGCGTCCCCACGCCGCCCGCGATCTCGCTCTGGCACGCGATGGCCCAGGCCTGGGACCCGGCCTCGCCCTCCAACGCCCGCACCGACGCGCCCCACTCCGATCGCCTCGTCGCCGAGGACGTGCCCGTCACCGCCATCGTCCTGATCGAGCCGCAAGGGCGGCTCACCTGGGCCTGGTCCCGGGCCGGCACGCTTCTCACAGGCGGGTCGATGCGCCTCCCGCGAGCCCGGCTGGACCCCGCGCACGCGGCCGGCGTGCTCCCCGCGGACAACCACATGGCGCGCGTCGATCCGTCGCACGCCGCCCGGTTGTCCGCCGAGTGGCTCTCGTGGTCCGCGCAGACCGGGGCCGCCCCTGGCCGCGTCATTCTGCTCGCAACAGACCGGCAATCGGGTCGCTCCGCGGGCCTCTCCCCCGCGGAACTGGCCGCCAGCCTCGTCAAGGCCTGGCCCGGCGCGGTCATCGACGTCATCACCGACGAAGATCCCGTCACGCTGACGCTTCGTCGCACGCTCGAGGACGACGGCCCGGCGACCAGCGACCAGTCCATCACCGCCCTCTCCACCCGCCCGGGGCGCGCGCACCGCTCGATGTACACCTGGTTGGCCTTGGCGATCGCGGGCCTGGCCCTGGGCGCGCTCGCGGTCGCGGTCATGTCCTGGCGCACCGCCGCCGACGCCCGCCAGCGGGCCGAGACGATCCGTCGCGAGACCCAGACCGCGGTGCTCAACCACTACAACGACCCGATGGCCACCGCCGCGGGCATCCTGGTCACGCTGCAGGACGACCTGGCCCGTCTGGAGAACGCGGACGCCCCCACCGCCGGCAACGAGTTCATGCCCGTCATGCAGGAACTCGAAACCGTCGCACTCGTCGTGTCCTCGGTCATCGCGTCCAGCCCGGGCTCGGAGTTCCGCACGATCTCGATCGACAACCTGTCGGGCCTCACGCTCCAGATGCGATTCCCCGACATCGGAACGTTCGAGGACTTCCGCAACGCGCTGAACGATGCCGGAACCACCCGCCTGGCGTGGGACCCCACCAGCGCGACCGAGGTGACCGCCTCCAACCCCGCGATGTATGACGCCACGTTCCGCGCACGCTGGCAGATCGCCAGGCCGGGGGGCACCCCATGATCGACAACCCCGAGAACAAGCCCTTCACCCGCGACGACCGTGACGAACTGGCCGCGGTCGCCGCCACCAACGCCCGGCGCAACCGCCCGACGCACCTGGTGGTTGCCGCCGGGGTCCTGCTTGTCGGGTCGCTCGCGATGGCGGGGTCGGCGTACCTCTCGCGCGGGGCGGCCCAGCGGGCGCTGCAGCGCTACCAGTACGAGAACGTGCAGGCCACCGCGCTGATCGCCCGCATCAATCAGGTTCGCGCCCAGGCCTCGGGCGCTCCCGGCCAGCCCGGTGAGAACGCGCCGATCGGCCAGTACGACCCGATTGACGACATCCTCCGCCGCCTGATCGACCTCTCGACCCGGGCCAGCGTCTCGACGGGCGCGCCCCAGGAGAGCGCGCAGCGCGCTGTCAACGGCTACGCCCGCAAGGAGTACCGCTACGCCGCCTCCGTTCCCTCGCCCGACGTGCTCTTTGCCTGGGTCCGCATGGTGTGCGAGGAGGTGCCGGGGATGCAGGTGCTCAACATCGCGCTCACGCCCAACCTCGCCGCCCGCACCTGGGGCGTCAACATCACCTTCGCCCGCCTCGAACGAGTCGACAACTGACCCCAATGGCTCCTGCCTTCTCCCCCTGTCTCGCTCTCCCGCTTCTGGCTCACTGGCTTCTTCTCCCCGGAGACCCGACGTGCGACCGACCCGCCCCTTGCTGCTGCTCTGCCTCGCCGGCTCGCTGCTTGCCTCCTGCGCCGGTCGCCAGCCCCAGTCGTCGGGCGCGGTGATCCGGCAGGACGAGATCGCCCTCCGCGAGCGCGAGGGCTACGACCTGGCCCGCCAGGCCTCTGCGGCCCAGGCCGACGGCAACGACGACCGCGCGCTCGAGCTCTACCAGCAGGCCGTCGGCGTCTGGCCCGAGATCCCCAGCGCCTGGAACAACATGGGCCTGATCCTCATGGACCGCAGCAACTACATGGACGCCGTGGAAGCCTTTAAGACCGCGGCCCGCCAGAACCCCACCGACCCGCGCCCGATCATCAACGTGGGCGTCGCCTACGACCGCACCGGATGGGCCGAGGAGGCTCTGGTCGCGTACGTCCAGGCCCTGGACCGCGCCCCGCTCGAGCGGGACGCGCTGCTGGGGGCGATCACCGCCAACCATCGCCTGCTGAGGGCCGACCGCAAGTCGCTGGAGCGCACGCGGACGGCGCTGATGATCGAGACCGACCCCGCCACGCGGGCCTGGCTGGAGCGCGAGCGGTTCCGGATCGAGTCGCGGATCAACACCCAGCCCGATGAGGCGACCAGCATCACGGAGCCCATGCCGACCGGGGCGCGCTGACCCAGCCGCGTGCGTGAGCACGCGGAGTGCTCGCGAAGGCGGGGAGCTGACGAACTGATGAGCCCGCCCAAGGGGTCCACCGCGTGCTCACGCACGCGGCTCTGCTTAGAAATGGCAGGGGATCATGAACTCGTTGAGGTAGTAGAAGAAGTCGTCGTTGTTGACGATCCCGTTCTGGTCGCCGTAGCCCGGCGCGCCCTGTAGTGCGGTGGACGTGAGGTCGGCCCGCCAGTGGCCCTCGGCGAAAAGGGTCAGGAAGTAGAAGAAGTCGTCGTTGTTGATGGCCTGGTTGGGCTCGCCATAGCCCGGGGAGCCCGGGATGGCGGTGGTGGTGAAGTCGGCCCCGCAGTAGTGCGACATCACGATCTCCATCGAGTAGATCGGGCTGGGGGTGTGGACGCCCGTGGCGTCGAAGGCCCGGACCCGGACGTACCAGTCCTGGGCGTTCCAGTCCCACTGCGGGTGGAACTGGTCGGCGTGGATCCAGACGCCCGGGTTGGTCCACGCGGTGCCGCCGGTGCCGGCGAAGAAGGCGTTGGCGCCGGTCCCGATGATGCGCGTGGGGTTGCCCCCGTCGCGATAGACCAGCCGGGGCACCGCTTCGATCACCTCGAGGTAGATCTGGGTGCCCTGGTTGGGCGGGTACATATCCAGCGCGACGTTGGGGATGATGATGCGTTCGATCAGGACGTTGAAGACATCCCCGCGGTAGGGGGCCAGCGTCTCATCGAGCAGCGTCGGGACCGGCCAGGCGTACTGGATGCCCAGTTGCCCCGAGTTGTTCCGATACACGATGAAGTTGCCGGTGTGGGACAGCGCGGGGGCCGAGAGCCCCGCGAGTCCGAGGGCCGAGGCGAGAACGCGGGCGTTGGTGGCAAGTCGAGCGCGGTTCATACGTCCCTCCGTTGAATCTTGAGTGCCCCCGAGTCTAAACCACGCGGGCGCCAAGCCCAACCCCATTGCGGGGCGCGTCGGCATTGGAACCCTCCGCCCCCGCCCACCATTCCCTTCGCACGACATTGCCGGACGGACGAACCGTTCTCGGGATTCGACTCGTCCCAGGTTCAGGCCGGCTGGGCCGCACCCGCCGCGGAGCCTGTCCCCAGCCGGATCGACCCCTCGCGCCGCTGCCAGACCTGAGCCTGCTGCTCCTCGGCCACGCCGAAGTCCTCACCAAACCTGAACAGGCGGAAGGAGTTGGCGAGCACGAACACATCGCCCACGAAGTGGTAGAGGCCCGCCATCCCAATGCCCAGCAGCCCGGTCGAGGCCAGCACCAGGCCGATGATGACGATGACGATGGAGGCCGCGATGTTCTGGGCGACGATGGCTCGGGTGCGCCGGGCCAGTTCGATGAGGAACGGGATGCGGTTGAGTTCGTCGGTCATCAGGGCGATGCCGGCGGAGTTGGTGGCGATGTCGGAGCCCGAGAGGCCCATGGCGACGCCCACATCGGCGGCGGCCAGCGACGGGCCGTCGTTGATGCCGTCACCCACCATCATGGTGCGGTAGCCGGCCTTGACCATGCGCTCGATCTGCTGGTGCTTTTCCTCGGGGAGGCACTCGGCCTCAATGGTGTCAACGCCCACCGCGACGCCCACGCGTTTGGCGACGCTGAGGCGGTCGCCCGTGAAGATCGCGATGGTGCGGACGCCAAGCGTCCGCAGGTGCTCCATGACCTTCCTGGTGCCGGGCTTGATCTTGTCCTCCAGGCCGACCGCCCCGAGGTACTGCCCGCCGCGCATGACATGCACACCCGTCATGCCCTCGATGCGGGACTCGACCACCTTCATCTCGTCGGCGATGTCCGGGGCCATCTCGCGAAGCCAGGACGCCCGACCCACGAGCAGCTCGCCCTCGCCGGTGCGGGCGCGAACGCCCCGCCCGTGGATCTCGTCCACCTGCTGCGTCGCGCCAAGGTCGACACGGGCGGCC
>CAZHKB010000196.1:0-5631 GCA_964533405.1 uncultured Phycisphaeraceae bacterium
GGGCGAGGGTGTGGTGATGGTGCGCGACACGGGGCCCGGGATCGCCGATGGCGTGCTGGACCGGATGTTCAATCCGTTCTTCACGACGCGGGCGGCCGGGACGGGCTTGGGGCTGGCGATCGTGCACCGGATCATGGATGCGCACGGGGGGCGTGTGGAGGCGAGGAACAACGCGGACGTGAGGGCCGCCGAGATGGATCGAGCCGGGATCGAGGGCGATGGGTTGCGCGGCGAAGGGACTGGCTCCCCCGGTTGCGGCGCGACGTTTGAGCTTGTGTTTCCCGAACCCAGCGTGCGGGGTCGGCCCCGGCGTGCAGCGATGGAGAAGGACCGATGAGCACTGTTCTGGTCGTTGACGACAAGGAAATGATGCGAGAGAGCGTGACGGCGACGCTGCGGCGTGCTGGGTTCGAGGTGGCGTCGGCGTCGGACGGGGCGGGGGCGCTGGAGGCGATTGCGCGCAAGCGGCCGGATGCTGTCGTGACCGACCTGCGTATGCCGGGGCTGTCGGGCGTTGAGCTGCTCGAGCGCGTCAGGCGGATCGACGACGACATCCCGGTGGTGTTGATGACCGCCTTCGGGACTGTGGAGACGGCGGTGAGCGCGATGAAGGCGGGGGCGTTTGACTATGTGACCAAGCCGTTCGAGGGCGATGAGCTGATCATCAGCGTGAAGCGGGCGATCGCGCACGCGGCCATCGTGCGGGAGAACGCGGTGCTGCGGGCGTCGGCGACGCCTGCGGCGGGGGGCAACGCCGGGGCGTCGGGCGAGAAGCGGGGCGTGGGGCTGGACCGGATCATCGGCAACTCGCCGGCGATCCGGCGTGTGAAGGAGCAGGTGCTGGCGGTTGCGGGGTCTCACGGCACGGTCCTGATCTGCGGGGAATCGGGCTCCGGCAAGGAGGTGATCGCGCACGCGATCCACGAGTTGTCGCCGCGGGCGGGGTCGCCGTTTCTGGCGGTGAACTGTGCCGCGCTTTCGGAGTCGCTGCTGGAGTCGGAGTTGTTCGGTCATGAGCGGGGGTCGTTCACCGGGGCGGACAAGCTGCGCAAAGGGCGGTTCGAGCTGGCGCACGGCGGGACGCTGCTGCTGGACGAGGTGAGCGAGGTGGGGCCGCAGATCCAGGCGAAGCTGCTGCGGGTCTTGCAGGAGCGGGCGTTCGAGCGGGTGGGCTCGAGCATCACGATCGGGGTGGATGTGCGGATCGTGGCGACGAGCAACCGGGACCTGCCACAGTCCGTGAAGCGTGGGGAGTTCCGGCATGATCTGTTCTTCCGGTTGAATGTGCTGCCGATCCATCTGCCGCCGCTGCGCGACCGGGCGGAGGATGTGGGCGCGCTGGCGACGCACTTTGTGGCGCAGATCTGCCGGCGCGAGGGACGCGACGCGCTGGCGATCTCGGCCGAGGCGCTGCAGGTTCTGGCGGCGTATCGCTGGCCCGGGAACGTGCGGGAGCTTCAGAACATCTGCGAGCGGGCAGTGGTGCTGGCGGGGCGGGCGTCGTCGATCGAGCGCGGCCTGATCGAGGGGTGGCTGACGGGCGGGATGGAGTCGATGAGCATTGAGGCCAAGCCGATCGCGGTGTCGATGGGCGGGCATGTGAACGGGGTGAACGGACACGCCAATGGCTATGCGAACGAACATGGGAACGCGAACGGCGCGGTGATTGGCAATGGGTACGCCAACGGGCACTCGAACGGGCAGGCGGCGTATGCCAATGGGCACGCGGGCGGCGGGACGGCGGTCGCCGAGGGCGAGTTCGTGCAGTCGGCCGGGCGCACGCTGGAGGAGATCGAGCGCGACATCATCGTGCGAACGCTGGGTCGGTTCAACGGGCACCGTCAGAAGACGGCCAGGTCGCTGGGGATCGGAGTGCGGACGCTGGGGCTGAAGCTCAAGAAGTGGAAGGACCTGAGGCTGGTGCCGGCGACGCTGTGAGAGCGGAGTGGACGACCTGTTCTCGACAATCAAGCGAGCCGTCGCGGAGGAAGGCTTCCTGGTTGGCGCACACGCCCAGGAGCGGATGCGCGAGAGGCGAGTGCTGTTGGGGCACGTCGTGTCGGGTCTGGCGGATGGCGTGCGAATGCTGGAAGACGCCGCTCGTTGGCCGAATCCGGTGGTCGAGGTCGAGCAACTTCTTCCCGATGGAACTCCCGACAAGGCGGTCTGGTCGTTTCTCCGAGACGATGATGCGGCGAAGCTTGTGACCGTACACTTCTTCGACGGGCGGTCGAATCCACGGTGAAGGGTCGGCGAGTGCGGATTCCGCGGTGGATCCACGCGGCGCGTTGCGTCGTGAGGGTGGAGGTCGATGCGATCATCCCCGACGCGGATCCCAGCGAGCCGTGCCTCGAGCTGGCGACGGTTCGGTGGCTTGAGGACGTGCAGGCAATGGCCGATGCGTGTGAGTTCGACCGTTTGGCGGCGATCGGCGAGCTGTACGTTCGTCGCAGCGCGTGACCCTCGCGCCGTGGTGGCGTGCGATGGGCCTTTGGGACGGTCGCTGCTCGGCACGCCCCTTGCGGGCACGCCCCTTGCCATGATGATCGATCAGGTGACGAACGCGGGTGCGGCTCCGGCGCTGGAGATGGTGATCCGGTTTGCCGGGGCGCGGCAACGGGAGATCGCGCACAACGTGGCGAACCTGACGACGCCGGGGTTTCGACCGGTGGAAGCGAGCGTCGGCGGATTCCAGGAGATGCTGCGGGGCGCGATCCACGCCAGGCGCGCGGGCACGGGTGGGATGCACGGGAACCTGGATTGGAAGGCCGGGGGCACGTTCCGGCGTGGAGCCGACGGCGGGCTGGAGATGAGGCCGCGGGTTGGGACCGATGGGCTGGTGTTTCAGGATGGGGCGCAGCGGGACCTGGAACGGCAGATGCAGGCGGTGGCGGAGAACGCTGCGGCGTTCCGGATGGCGACGGACTTGCTGAGGCAGCAGACGGGGATGATTCGGGCGGCGATGTCCGAGCGGGTGACGTAGGAAGTCCTGGGTTCTGGGTTCTGAATCCTTGAGGTCGGTCAACGATGGCCCGGGGGCTCCCCGAGCAACAGTTGCTCGACCACCCGGACTCGGGACCCCGGACCCCGGACTTCGGACTCAGGACTCAGGACTCAGGACGCTCGAAGATGACGGCAGGCAGGCGCACCACGTATGTACGGCACCCTCGACATCTCGACCTCTGGTCTGATCGCGCAGCGGACGCGGCTGGATGCCATCTCGGCCAACATCGCCAACAGCCGGGTGATTCTGGATGCCCAGGGGAACCTGAACCCGTTCCGGCGGCGGGAGGTGTTCCTGGCGGCCGGGGATCCCACGGCGTCGACGCCGCGCGGGCGGGAACTGGGCGTGCAGGTGGCCGCGATCGAGGCGAACCAGGACGCGGTTCGGTGGGAGTTTGATCCGGGCAATCCGTACGCGGATGTGCGGGGGTATGTGCCCTACCCGGATATTAATCCGGTGACGGAGCAGATCAGTGCGATGGAGGCGGTGCGGGCGTACGAGGCGAATATCACGGTGGCGGAGTCGACCAAGACGATGATGGCACAGGCGTTGCGGCTGATCGGATAAGAGGGGAGTCATCACCGAGGCACAGAGACACGGAGGAAGGCAGGGGAAGCGGGCAATGCGGTTGGGCCGCGAGGATCGCGGCCTGGGATGCAGGGATGCGTGTGGCGGGCTAGGCGAGGGCGTGACGGATGACAGATCCACTTGGTTTGATCGGCGCGGCGGGCGGAGCCCGAGGGCCGATGGGGCAGAGCGGCGTGCGGCAGAACGAGCAGGGGGCCTCGTTCAAGGACGCGCTGCTGCGCAACATCGATCAGGTCAACAAGTTGCAGCAGGATGCCACGCGGGCGATCGAGGACCTGGCCACGGGTGATCGGCAGGACGTCGAGGGTGTGATCCTGGCGACGCAGAAGGCCGACAGCGCGTTCAAGATGCTGCAGGCGGTGCGGAACAAGGTGGTGGAGGCGTATCAGGAGATGAACCAGGTGAGGGTGTAAGGGGCAGTGACCAAGGGACGAAGTGAGGGATTGACGAAGCGGGGAAGAGACGGAGAGACGAAGCGGGTGCGGGGGCGCATGGATTGCGCCGGGGAGCGCAGGGGTTGCGGGGCCCATCCAGGGCGTGCGCTCCGGCTGGTGGCCGACTTTCAAGGCATTTGGTCTGAACGTCCGACTGACGCGGTGACGGCGTCGCGCGTTGGCGCGGGCCGGGTGCGTGCCGGGAGATGGCACGCGTACGGGGCAGGAGGCCCGCGTCATGGACCGGCTCGCGCAGGTGCTCAACAAGATCAAGGCCCAGTTCGGCAAGCTGGGGGCGAGCCAGCGGCTGCTGATGCTCAGCCTCGGGCTGATTCTCGCGCTGACGCTGGTGCTGGTGGCGATGTACGCCGGCAAGCCCACGATGGTGGAACTGATGCCGGTGGGCGGCAATCAGGCGTTGCTGTCGTCGTTGCGGGCGGGGGGGATCGAGGCCGAGGAGCGCAACGGGGCGATCGTTGTGCCGGCGGGGTTGCAGTCGGCCGCGCTGGCTCATCTGGGGCAGAACGGACAGTTGCCGGCGGACACCACGCTGCTGTTCGGCAACATCCTTGAGAGCCAGTCGTGGCAGAACTCGCGGGAGCAGAACCGCCAGATCCACACGATCGCGCTGCAGAACGAGCTGGCCAAGGTGATCGGGGAATACCGCGGCATCCGCGAGGCCCGGGTGTTCCTGTCGGTGCCGGAGGCGGCGGGGCTGGGGACGGTGTATCGCCAGCCCTCGGCGGCGGTGACGGTGTTCACCGACAGCGGCTCGGCGATCGACCAGGCGACGGTGGACGCGGTGGGCAACCAGATCGCTGGCGCGGTGGCGGGGCTGGATGTGGGCAACGTGCGGGTGATTGATGGGGCGACGGGCCAGCAGCGCAGGCCACGGCGTGAGGGGGACCTGATTGCGACGACCGCGCTGGAGCTCGCGGCCAAGTACGAGGACCAGACCAGGCAGAAGATCGGCGACATGCTGGGGTACATCCCGGGCGTAATCATCTCGGTGACGGCCCAAGTGGACGCGAGCAAGCGCGAGGGGCAGGAGCACCGCTACTTCTCGCCCGATGAGGGCGGGACGACGTCGTTCGTGACGCATGAGACGGCCAACGAGCAGACGAGCGGAACGAGCACGCCCGGGGCGCAGCCCGGGCCGCGGTCGAACGCGACGGCCGATATCAGCCGGAGCGGGACGGGATCGGGCAACAGTTCGGAGACGAGCACGTCGGAGACGACGACGCAGCCGTTTGTCGGAAGCCGGACGGAGCAGTATCTGGACCCGCGCGGGATGACGACGGGGCTTGCGGTGTCGATCAACGTGCCGGAGGGGTATGTGCGGTCGATCGTTGCGGCCGAGTCGCCCGCGGCGTCGGGTGCGGAGGCGGCGGCGCCGGATCGGGCGGCGCTCGAGGCGCGCTGGGCGCAGATGGCGCTGGCGATCAAGGCGGGGGTGATCCCGCATGTGCGGACGATGACGACCCAGACGCTCGGACGGGTGCCTTCGGAGGCGGAGGTTGCGGACTTCGTGCAGGTGGCGATGATCCCCGGTGATGCGCCGGCGGTGACGGGGAGGAGTGGAGGCGGCGGCGCATCACCGGGGAT
>CAZHKB010000197.1:0-5626 GCA_964533405.1 uncultured Phycisphaeraceae bacterium
GTGGAGGTGCTGGTCGAGCAGTTCGCGCGGGTGGAGGAGGGTGAGGTGCTGTACCGGATCGACTCGCCGGGGTGGCGCGAGATGCAGCAGGAGCTGGCGGAGGCGGGGTCCACCATCCGTCGGCTGGAAGCGACGGAGGCGACATTCGATCCGCTCTGGGAGGCGCACGAGCGACACGAGGCGATCCTGGTGGAGATGGTGACGCTGTGGGAGGAGCGTGTCGCCCAGCTTGAGTCGGCGCGTGACGCCGGGGGCGGTCGAACCGAGGACATCGCGGCAGCGCGGTCGTCGCTGGCGTCGAGCCGGGTGGAGCTGGCGGAGACCCATGAGCGAGACGCGGAGCTCGACGCGCAGCGTCAGCAAACCGCGGCGGACCTGGACTCGGCGCGATCGCGGCTGGGTTTCCTGATGGACTCGGCGTCCGCGGTGTTGGGCCAGAGCCGGGCGGAGCTGGAGGAGCGGGTTGAAGGGTCCGGCGGATCGCGCCCGCGGTGGGCGACGATCGAGCATGTTGCGATCCGGGCGACCGAGGGGGGGCTGGTCGAGGAGCTGGGTCTCACGAACGGGTCGTGGGCCGATCAGACGATGGCGGTGCTGACGGTGGTTCGCCCGGATCGGCTGCGGTTCCGGGCGTCGGGGTTGCAGAGCGATGCCGGGGTGCTGCGTGATGGGCTTCGTGCGCGGATCGTGCCGCCGACGCCGACCTCGGCGGGGCGGGCGGTGCCGTTGCAGGACACCATGGAGGGCGTGCTCCGGATCGGGCTGGCGGGGGACCCCAACGACCGGACGCTCGACCTGATCGTCGTGCCGGAGGCTCTTCGCGCCTGGGCCCGGCCTGGGGTGACGGCCCAGCTGGAGATCGTGACCGACGGGACCGCGAGCCCGGAACTGGCGATCCCGCTCGCCGCCGTCCAGCGTGATGGGCTGACGCCCATCATCTTCCGGCGCGACCCGGCCAACCCCGACCGTGCAATCCGCATGACGGCCGACCTGGGCAAGGACGATGGTCGCTGGATCGCGCTGCTCAGCGGCGTGCGGGAGGGCGACGAGGTCGTGCTCGACGGGGCGTTCCAGCTCATGCTCGCCACGAGCGGCTCGATGCAGCGGGGCGGGCACTTGCACCCGGATGGGACGTTCCACCAAGGGGAGGATGAGTAAGCCATGCTGCGGGCGATGATCAGATTTTCGCTGGGGTACTCGTGGCTCGTGCTGATCGCGTCCGCGCTGGTGGTCGGTTACGCGGGCTATCGCCTGCCGCAGATGAGCGTGGACGTGTTCCCCGAACTGAACGCGCCGACCGTGACGATCATGGCGGAGGCGGGCGGGCTGGCGGCCGACGAGGTGGAGCAGTACGTCAGTTTCCCGATCGAGGCCGCGGTGAACGGGATGACCGGGGCGCGGCGCGTGCGCAGCACGAGCGCGATCGGGCTGTCGATCGTGTACATCGACATGGACTGGGGGGCGAACCTGTACGACGCGCGGCAGGTGGTGGGGGAGCGGCTGTCGTCGGTGCGGGCGAACCTGCCCGAGGGCGTGGAGCCATTCATCACGCCCATCACGTCGATCGCGGGCGAGGTGATGCTGATCTCACTGTCGTCGCCGGACGGCACGGTGACGCCGATGGACCTGCGGTCCTACGCGGAGTTCGACCTTCGGAACAAGCTGCTCTCGGTGCGTGGCGTTGCCCAGGCGGTGGCGATCGGCGGGGAGCTGCCCGAGTACCAGGTGAACGTGGATCAGGAGCGGTTGCGCCTGTACGGGCTGACGATCTCGGAGGTGGTGGAGGCCGCTGGTGGCGCTCACAGCACCGCCAGCGCGGGGTATCTGACGAACGTGGACAGTTTGGAGGTTCCGATCCGCCAGCAGAGCCGGGTGCGCGGGCCGCGCGACATCGCCGACACGCTGATCCGCTTCCAAGGGGGCGTGCCGGTGACGATCGGGCAGGTGGCCGACGTGCGTCTGGGCCCTGCGCCGCGGCGCGGGGAGGGGTCGGAGAGCGGCTCACGTGCGGTGATCGTGACGATCCAGAAGTCGCCCGGCACGAACACGCTCGCGCTGACCGACGCGCTGGACGCGCTGTTCGACCAGCTCGAGCCCACGCTGCCGGAGGGCATGGTGCTGAACCGCGACGTGATGCGGCAGTCGCACTTCATAGACCGGTCGGTCCACAACGTGACCAAGGTGCTGGGCGAGGCGGTGGTGATCGTCGCGATCGTGCTGGTGCTGTTCCTGATGAACGTGCGGACGACGTTGATCACGCTGACCGCGCTGCCGATCTCTCTGGCGGTGGGGCTGCTGATGATGGACGCGATGGGGCTGGGGCTGAATGTGATGACGCTTGGCGGGCTGACGGTGGCGATCGGCGTGCTGGTGGATGATGCGATCATCGATGTGGAGAACGTGTTCCGCCGCCTGAAGGAGAACGCGGCCCGCGGCGAGCCCGATCGGCGCGAGGTCTGGCAGGTGGTGTTTGACGCGAGCAACGAGATCCGCCCCGCGATGGTCTTCGCGACGGTGATTATCGTGATGGTGTTCGTGCCGCTGCTGTTCCTTGAGGGGCTGGAGGGGCGGTTCTTCCAGCCGCTGGCGCTCACCTACATGGTGTCGATCTCGGCGTCGCTCATCGTGGCGCTGACGGTGACGCCCGCGCTGTGCAAGATGCTGCTGGGCAGACTTGGACGAGGGCGCGTGGGCGCGTCCGAATCCGGCGGCGGCGGGCATGGATCGGACGCCTGGCTCGTCCGCGTGCTCAAGCGCGGGTACGAGCCCATGCTCCGTGCGGCGATCCGCTGGCGAGGGATCGTGCTGGGGGCCGCGGGCATCGCGACCGGGGGTGCTCTGTGGCTGGCGAGCACGTTTGGAACGTCGTTCCTGCCGTCGTTCAACGAGGGCACGTTCACGGTGTTTCTGCTGGCTCCGCCGGGAACGTCGATCGTTGAGAGTGACCGTTTGGCGACGCAGGTGGAGGGCCAACTGGCGGCCATCGAGGGCGTGCGATCGGTCTCTCGGCGCACGGGACGGGCCGAGCGTGATGAGCACGCCGAGCCGGTGAGCAACTCGGAGATCGAGGTGACCGTCGCGGACGGAGGCGACGCGGGCAAGGTGCGTGAGCAGCTCGACCACGTCCTGGAGTCGATCCCCGGCATCACGACCATGGTGGGCCAGCCCATCGAGCATCGCCTCAGCCACGTGCTGTCGGGAACCCCCGCCGCCATCGCCATCAGCATCTTCGGTGAGGACCTGAACGCCCTGCGCGACACGGCCAAGCGGATCGAGGCCGAACTGCGGGCGATCCCGGGGGCGTCGGACGTGAACGCGAGCCGCGAGGTGATGATCACCTCGCTGCCCATCCGTTATCGCCACGCCGAACTGGCGGCCATGGGGCTGACCCCCGCGGACGCCGCCGAGCAGGTCCGTGAGGCGCTGTACGGCGAGGTCGTGGACCACGTGAACCAGGGCGTGCGGCGGTATGACCTTGTGGTGCGGCTCGACCCCAGCCAGCGCCAGAGCATCGAGCAGGTCCGCGACCTGCTGCTGCGCGGGCGAGGGGGCGCCACGGTCCGCCTTCGCGATGTGGCGGACATCGGACCCGAGCGATCCAGCAGCATGATTACGCGCGAGAACGCGCAGCGCAAGGCCGTGGTGTCGCTGAACGTCGCCGCGGGCTCGAACCTGGGCGATCTGGTGGCTTTGGTGCGCCAGCGCGTCGACCCCATCGTGCAACGGGCGGGCCTGACGGTTCAGTATGGCGGGCAGTTCGAGGCGCAGCAGTCGGCGTCCAAGACCATCATGGTCGCGGGGCTGGTGGTGGCGGTGGTCATGCTCATGCTGCTGCAGATCTCGACGCACTCGCTGCGGGCCGCGGTGCTGGTCATGCTCAACATGCCGCTCGCGCTGATCGGGGGCATCCTGGCGATCTACATCACCGAGGGTGGGGGGGTCGTGAAGAACTCGCTGGCGCTGGTGGGCATCGGTGGGGCGTACGTCCCGCCGGTGATCTCGATCGCCAGCCTGGTCGGGTTCATCACGCTGTTCGGCATCGCGGTGCGCAACGGCATCCTGCTGATCAACCACTACAACCACCTGGCCCTGATCGAGGGTGTGGCGCCCGCGAAGGCGGTGGTCCAAGGCTCGATGGAGCGGCTGGTGCCGATCCTGATGACCGCGCTGGCCGCCGCGCTCGGGCTGATTCCGCTGGCTCTGGCCTCCGGCAAGCCCGGCAGCGAGCTGCTGGCGCCGCTGGCGATCGTCACGCTCGGCGGGCTGCTGACCTCAACTTTTCTGAACCTGATCGTTGTTCCGGCCGGATATAGCCTGGTGTTCGGGTTGAAGCCCGAGCCGGACGCCGGGGCGGCTTCGGCCCGTTCGTCGCTTGTTTCGAGAATCGCCGGCGCGGTGCGACCGGCCAAACGCAAAGGAGTCTCGCCATGATTGCCCCCCCCCGCCCGCTTCTGTCCGCCCTTCTGTCTGGCCTTCTGTCTGGCCTTCTGTCTGGCCTTCTGTCTGGCGCGCTCGTCGGCACCTTGTTGATCGCCGGCTGCGGCGATTCCACCCCCCCCGCCAACAACCACGAGCACACGCCGGGCGATGTGCATCGCCACGACGAAGCTGGCGGCAATCAGGACGCGCCCGCGCCAGCCGCGCCCGGCGGCGATGACCACGGCGCGGCCCGCTCGCTGGGTACCGTCGAGGTCGGCGGCGCCACCCTGGCCGTGTCGCGTCTGGGCGAGATCGAGGCCGGGCAGGAGGCCCACTTCGAGATCGAGCACACCGGCGGGCCGGTGCCGGCGGCGATCCGCATCTGGATCGGCGTCGAATCGAGCGAGGGCTCGGTCAAGTCGCTGGCCGACGGCGGCGACGGGCATTTCCACGTCCACGCCGACGCGCCGGCGGCGATCACTCCCGAGATGCGCCTGTGGATCGAGGTCGAGAACGCGGCGGGCGAGCGCTCGGTCGCGTGGGTCGGCATGAGCTGAGCGCCGAATACAGCGGATCAATCGTGCGGGGGCTTGCGGCGTCCGCCTTGTGCCGAGCAGCCATTGGCTCGTCTCGAGGCGGGCGGCGCGAGCCCGGGCACATGCAGCCCT
Source organism: uncultured Phycisphaeraceae bacterium (assembly GCA_964533405.1). Lineage (GTDB taxonomy): Bacteria > Planctomycetota > Phycisphaerae > Phycisphaerales > UBA1924 > JACKHA01. The sequence goes on from CAZHKB010000197.1 coordinate 5,088, forward strand.
CGGCTTCGTTCCATGTCATTCGAACTCGCGATGGAACTCGGGCGTCGTCATGCCACCGATCGCTGCGTTGAGCGATCGGTGCCTCGGTCACTACCGACCAACCCGCGCTGATCGTCCAGAGCCATGATCGGTGGCACGCGCGAGTCGCACCGACGATCGGTATCAGTTGCTCCATCGAACCGAGCCAGGGGTTGTCACGCCTTCACCCCCTCCACGCGCCCGGGCTCCGTGTATTTCCTGATGGCTCTCTCGATATCCACCCCGCCGCCTTCGGCACCCGCGATGTTGGCCAGCGTCATCAGCCACGCCAGCACGTCGGCGAACTCCTCTTCCAGGTTGGCTCGGCGTTCCGGGGTGGGCGTCTTGCCCGACGCGTTGTCCTGAAGCGCCGTCGCCAGTTCGCCGACTTCCTCAACAAACCACATGAACGTCCCCGGCACGCCCCGGGCCGAGTCCGTCGCGTGGTACTTCCGCCGAATCAGATGCTGGAACTGGCGGATGGACACACTCCCACCTTCCCCCCGGTCCTGCTTTGAGGA
>CAZHKB010000198.1:0-5597 GCA_964533405.1 uncultured Phycisphaeraceae bacterium
CTAAGCAGGATTGAGCGATGGCCACCTGATTGTCTACTCCCCCTCCCCCAGATCAAACTCATCCACATCCCCAACCACCGTCGCCGCGTGCTTGCCCACCTCGTGCAGCACGTCCTGGGCCCTCATGCCTTTCACCGGATAGCTCGCCTCCAGCGCCTCGCCCAGATGTTCCGGCGTCGCCAGCACGAACCGCACCGGCGTCGCCACCCGCCAGGCCGCGAATCGCAGGGCGCGGGCCAGGTGCGCCTGCGTTGTACACGCGATCAACTCCCCGCCCGCGAACCGCAGCGGCAGGATCGCGAACTGCCACGCCTGTCGGCTCGTCACGATCGCCAGCGCGTCCGGATCACTCTCCGATCGCCGCGGGTCGATGGGCCTGACCATTGCAGAGTACTGCTCGGCCCAGGCCTGCTCGACCTGCCGCGGGCACACGCCGAACAGCCGCTCGGCCAAGTCACCGAAAGGCCGCCCGCTGCGGGTCTGCTCGCCAAGCACTTCGTCCCGCTGGGCCGCCGTGAGCACGCCACGACGCACGAGTAACTCGCCAATCCTGAGCACCATCGGATTGCCTCCCACACACCGTCGCGGCGTTCCGCGCACCGCGCGGGGACGGGCGACATCCGTCGCCGACCCTGCATCGGTGGGGAGGGCGTACGAGGCGAACACGGGGTGATAGGTTGGTGCTAATCCCATGCCAATGCGAGGGTTAGAACGGGCGGGCCGGATGTATCGCGCGGAGATGGCCCGATCGCGAGGTGGCCCGCCGCCCTGATTCTCGGGCGTTCCCGCAAGAGGGGAGATGGGCTTGGGCCCCAAGCCAGGCCAAGGCCCGCAACCCCTCACACCACCCACGCCCCCGTACCCTCGCCCATGCCGCCTCTGGCACGAATGCTGGTGCCCGCCCTGGAAGACCTCGCGCGGCAACTGCGCTTCGCGCCCCGCGAAGCCCTGCTCCGCGACATCGAACGGGCCGAGGCTCTTGCCCCCGCCATCAACGGCGAGTCCTTCTATGACGAGGCCTGGATCGTTGAGCAGGTCACGGGCTATCAACCCAAGATCGACTCGCCCGCGACCATCGTCGGCTCGGCCTTGCTCTCGGACCTCTCGGCGTTCGTCGAACGCCTCAGCGAATCGGCCCGGCTCACGTCCGACGACCTGCCCGCGGGCTGGATGGACCCCGACGCCCTCGGCAAACGTTGGAATCTGAGTCGCAAAACGCTGGACCGCTACCGCAAGCGGGGGCTGTGCGCGAGGCGGATCGTCGGCCCCGACGCCAGGGTGCGCCTGGCCTTCGCGCCCGGCGTCATCGCGGCGTTCGAGGCCGCCCAGCAACCGGCCCTGCAGCGGGCCCGCGGGTTCTCGCGGATCTCCGCGGACGATGAGGCCCGCATGATCCGGCGCGCGGCCCGGTACCGCGCCGCCTTCAACTGCACGCTCAACGAGGCGGCCCGACGACTGGCGACGCGGTTCGACCGCAGCCTCGAGGCCGTGCGCCAGGTGCTGCAACGCCACGACCGCGAGAACCCGTCGGGACGGATCTTTACCGAGCCCGGACCGCCCGATGCCAGGTTCGAGCGCCTCGCGTGGAGGGCCTGGAGACGAGCGATCGACCCCGGGTTGCTGGCGACGCGGTCCAAACGGTCGCGAGTCTCCGTGGTGCGGGCGATCAACCACCAGCGCGCGAGGTTGCTGCGCTCCGCGTTTGGCACCGGGCGGCGCGAGAATGGCACGGCCGCGCAGACGCTCGCTTGGTTGTCACAAGCACAAGTCGACAAGATCCTCACGAGCCAACCGGCGAGGACGGGACTGGGCGCTCCCGTGATGATCGACGCCCTCGCGTGGATCGAGGTCGCCCGCCGATCCACCGCGCCGCTGGGGGTCGAGGAACGCCTCCGCGCCCAGGCGTACCACCTGCTTCTTTCCCGCGTGGCGTCGATCACGGCGGGGCTGTCGAACTCGATCCCCGAGGCCGAGCGCCTCGACGAGGCCGAGACGCTGCTCCGATGGGCCGCGCGCCTCAAGGTCGAGTTGATCCGGTCGCAGCAGGGCTTGCTGCTCCGGGCGATGCAATCTCGCCTGGCCCGCCCGCTGGAAGAGGTGCGGGCGGCGGACCTCGCGCCGCTCGTGAGTCTTGGCGTCGCCGCCATCGCCGACGCCGTCGATTCGTACGACCCGTTCAGCACGGCGGGCACGGGCAAACTTCCCGGCCGCCTGGCCGCGCCCGCCAGCCTGGCGCTGGATCGCGCGATCGCACGCTGGGTGCGCGAGCACCCGCAGGGCGAGCCCGGTCGGGTCCGCGCCACGCCGCGCCTCTCCGGCAGCGCATTGCTCGCGGACTGGACCGGGCGCGTTGCGCCCTGGCAGGCGTGGTTCGAGCCCGACCCGCGGGTGCGCCTCGGGGCGGCATCGCTTCCCGACCCACGTCGCTCCTTCCTTCTGCGCCGCTTCGGCTGGGACGGTGGCCCGCCGGCGACGCTGGATCAGATCGCTTCGGCGTTCTCGCTCACCCGGATCGTGGTGGTTGCGCACGAGCGGAACCTGGTGAGGGCCGCGCTGGCGGCGGCCCGAACAGAGCCGCCTGCGTGAGCCCGCGAAGCATCGGCGGCGCGCGAGCGACGGGCCTTCACGTTGCCGTCAGCGTCCACACCCCGCCGCACTCCGGGCACCGCCGCCGCCCGTGCTCGTCGCACTCCGCCGCCCAGAGGTCATACCCGCACGACGGGCAGTACCCGGCCTCGAGATACACCCACGCGATCATCTCTCGCGCATCGCCAGCCGCATCGTCAGCACGCTCACGGCCGCCGGGATCGTCCCCAGCGGAATCGCGACGAGGAACATCGCCCAGAACGGGATGCCGAGGCGCGGCAAAGGTGCCGGGGCCAGCGCGCCCGCCAACATCACCGGAAACCCCGGCGCCATGTTCAGCGCCATCCGCCCCCACTCGCGCCGCGTCGGCAGGTGTTGCAGTCGCTGACCAGCTTCGCGCATTCGTCGCCCGCGCTCGGTCGGTCGCCCCAGCTGCTCGAACGGATTGGTAAACGCCAGCCCCAGCGGCTTACCGTCGTCGTCACGGATGGTCGGGCGGAGCGAAGACATGTGGCCGCACTCTACACCGCCCTTGCGACCATACGGTGGCGGCTCGGATCGAGCCTCTGTCTCCGGTTGGTCAACCTCGGCCCCAGCACCTCCACCACCTCTACGCCCGCGCCGAGCGGACCGGGCTGTTGCCCGAACTCGGCGCCTTCTTCGCCCTCTTCACCGTTTTCTTGACCGAGGGCGGCCACAAACCGGCTTTCTTGAGAACCTTGATGCGGGCATCCCGCCCCATCTCGGTAATCGCCTTCAGGCTCTTCTTCGCGTTGTGCAGTCCTGGCTCCTTCTTCACCATGGGGCCACTCCTCACGACACTACGCGAACAGAAGAGGCCAAGTTCCGATGATGCACGCGCAAGCGGACTCGGGCCTGATGCACACTTGGATATGGGTGTCGAACATTCACCAGCTTCGCGTCCACAGCCGTCGGCCCCGTACAGGGGAACTCGACTCCGGTGCGTCGGAATCCGAAGCGGCTTTGCCCTCGGTGGGCACATATACGCCGCGGGAGGAATCGATCCTCGGTTCCTTCAGCGCCTCGATGTGGGCATAGAACGCCTGCGGCACATAACAATCGAGGTTCTTCTGGGCATTGTGGTTTCCGGGCAGTTCCTCCCCGCGCGCCAGCGCATCCTCTCGCAGCCCCAGGTCGTACCGGTGGAGGGCAAGCGCGTTCTCTGGGTCCACAAGATCCAGGCAATTTCCGAGTCGAATGAGCGACGCGACGACGATCGCGTTGTCCTTCCCGTATCGCTGCTCCGCCCAGCGCGGCGCCTGCCTTGGCGCGTGCTCCCAGAAGTACACACCGTGTCCGAGCCAGTCGCCTTTGTTCCGACTTGGCGTGAATCTCCGCGTGCGCAGAATCTTCTCGGCCTTGTCGCGGCTCGTCCCGTGGGAACCCACGATCGTCCGGTCATACTCGGAGAATACTGGCCTTGTAGGTCCCCGCATCTTCGCGTCGCGGTCTCCGTTCCTACCGCGCCCGATCCCCCTCCGCCCAGCACAGCGGGTACCAGATCGCCGCGTCGGGCCTCGTCCCCCACGCACGCACCGCCGCGCACGCCCCCTTGAACGCCGCGGCCTCCATCAGCCCGCCGCCGACGATCGTCGCTCGCGCCGTCTCCACCACCCCCACGAAGTTCTCAACCATGTCCGGAAAATGTGCCTCGCCCGCCCCGGCCCCGAAGTTCAGCAGCGCCGATCGCCTTGCCCGCAGCCCCGCCCGCACCAGCAGCTCCGTCAGCCGCGTCCCGATGTATGGGTCGCACCCGATCCGGTCGTACGCACGGCAGTACGCCTCCCACAGCTCGCGCGCCCCCGCCGGCTCCGGGCGCAGGCGCAGCAGCGAGTGATCGTCGTCGCTCAGGATCACCCGCCCGCCGGGGCGCACCGCCCTGGCCATCTGATCCACCACGCGCTGCGGGTCGATCACGTGCTCGAGCACGAACCGGGCATGGACGAGGTCGAACGTGCCCCACTCGTCGTCGCCCAGCGGCAGGGCCGCCACGTCTCCGGCCCGGATGTCCAGCAGGTCCTGCTCCCCCGCGGCCCGCGCCTGCCGCCCGCCCTCCTCAATCTGCCGGGCCTCGCGCTCGACACCCACCGCCCGCGTGCCAGCGATCCGCGCCATGTCGCGCGTCAGCTGCCCCAGCCCGCTGCCCACGTCCAGAATCCGCGAACCGGGTGCGATCGACATCTCGCGGACGCACATCACGTTGAGGATCTCGTTCAGCCGAGAAAGCCGCGATTGCTCGCGCGGCTCGCTGCCGTGGATGTACGTTGAACCGGGCGTGGTCGTGGCGCGAGGCATGGTGGCTCCTGGCAAGCAACCCGACGGTGGGGGAGGGCTTCGATCCAGCCGCTGCGATCGTACTCGCCAGGCGCCAAGCCCCGCTTGTCTCAACGATGCGCAGGCTCTTTGGCCGCCGGTGCCGTCCCGAACTTGCCCCCGAACTTCCGGGGCTTCAGTCTCATCAGGTACGCGCGGCACCGCGCCCACGTCCACACCCACTTGCCCGCGAACGCCAGCCTCGCCCCCGGCACGATCCGTTCCAGTCGCGCCTTTTCCCCTCGCGTCTCCACATGCACCACCCGTCCGGGCCGCACGAGCGGCACGTCCGTGCGCCCATCGATCACCATCCACGCCGCGGGCGGCTTGAAAACCAGCCCCATCTGCCGCCTGATCTTCAACCGCAGACGCCCGGCATACGTCAGCACCCGCACGTCGGTCTCCCGCCCAAGCCGCGCCGCCAAGCGCTCCGACACCGTGCCATTGGGTGTCACCAGGATCCACTCTGCCGGCCCTCTTCCCTCGCGCCGCAGTCTCGCCCGCACCCGCAGAGCCTTGCGCACCACACGCGGGCTGGGGCACACCACCGCGATCCGGGCCCGGCTCCCCGCCGCGCCCACCACCTCGCCCAGAACCTCACCCAGGTCGCGCCACGCCGCATCCTTCCGATGCGACAGGTCCAGACGCCCGCCCCGCCCCGTGGCCGCATCGAGTGC
>CAZHKB010000199.1:0-5581 GCA_964533405.1 uncultured Phycisphaeraceae bacterium
GCCCTCGACAGCGCCGTCCGACAGTTCATGTCCTTCGGACTCTTCAAGTCCGCCAAAGGCGGTAAGGAGGCCGCCCGCATGGTCATGCTCGCCATTCTGGGCATCCTCATGATCTGCCTGACCTCCGCCGGGACCCACTACATCGTCAAGGCCTTCCAGTTTGGCGCGTTACCGGACCTCGCCGCGTCACCGCCGCCAATACCCCCCGCTACGGCCCCCGCCGCTGGCTGACGCCTCGCAGAAAGCCGAGCCCCCGATTCCCAATAACGCAAGTCTCTGAGTCACACGGGATTGGGACGAGAACCGGCGCGCCAGAACGGATAGAGTGAACCCATGGAAGTCCTCATCATCGGGGCCGTCGGGGCCATTGTCGTGTGCGTGATCTGTCTGGTCGTGGGCCTCTGGCTCGGGCGGAAGGGAGCCAAGCGACCGCTCCAGATCCAGACCCAACTTATTACCGAACGAGTCCGCGCCGTCGGCAAGCTCGTCGGCCTTGAGGTCTACGCCAAGGAGATCGCCACCGCCAAGAAGGGCTACTCCTGGATGCCCCCCATGCTCCTCAGCCAGGCCCGCCTGGCCATGATCTTCCACTTCGAGAAGCAATACTCGATCGACCTCCGCGAACTCCGCCCCGAAGACATCACCGAGGTCGGCGAGCGGTGCTTCCGCATCCAGCTCCCCCCGATCCGGGGCGACCTGAAGCTGACCGACGTGGTCCCGTACGACGTGTCGGACGGACGCGTGCTGGGGCTGCTGGACGTGATCCCGATGAACGCCGAGACGCAGCGGGAACTGATGATCAAGGCCCAGGAGCAGGCGTCGGACCTGTACCGGAGCAACGACGCCAGGTACATGGCCGAGGCCCGCTCGAGCATCGAACGCCACCTGAGCGCCCTGCTCCAGCTGTTCGACGTAAAGGTCGAGATGGCCTGGGCAGAGAACCGCCAGGCGCCCGCGGCGGTGGTCACCGCCTCCTGACCCGCCAGACCCCTGCGAAACCACCACTTGCCCCCGGCGGTACCACCCTGCGGCCTTCGGGGGGTTTTCGCGCGCCGCTGGTCGACCGTGGGCGGGAGGGGGCAAAGATACTCTCCCCCGCAGTGGCCCTGGCCAGTGGTCCGCGAGACGGGCCGATGGCGAGGGCACTTCGGGCCGAGAATCTCGGGGCGCGAGACTTGGGCCGGGCGTTGCAGTGACCGTGAGCAGAACAACTCGGGCGGGGCCAAGGGGCTTCGCCAGCGTTGATGGAGGTTGTGATGATCCGCCGACTCACCGGGTTCGTGTCGATGGCCTTGTTGGCTCTGGGCGGGCAGGCGATGGCCCAGACCTATACCCCCGACGCCCGCGTGACCGCGGGGACGCTGGAGAACGGGCTGAGGTATCTGCTCATGCCGCTGGAGGGCGGCGCGGGCCAGGGCAGGGGCGCGGCGGTGCGCTTGATCGTGGAGGCCGGGCTGGTCCACGAGAACGAGGGCCAGTGGGGCAGCGCGGCGGTGGCGGCCGAGACGGCCCGGATGCGGGTCGGCGAGGGCGCGACCGCTGGCGTCAAGGAAGACAACGCCGTCATCGGAATCGACATGGCCGATGGCTCGACACTGGCGGCGCGGCTCACCCAGTTGGCGGGCCTGGCATCGGGTTCGACGATCCCACCCGCCACGGTTGAGGCCGCGCGGACCAGCGTGGCGGCTCGCCTGGGCGCGCTCACGCCCGAGCAGCGGGTCCACGAGCACGCGATGCGGCGGTTGACGCCGGGATCTCGCGCGGTGCGGCAGCCGGCGGGCGGCCTGGGCGACGCGGTGCGGAGTGTCACACCTCAGGCAACCGGCGAGTTCATCAACCGGTGGTACGTCGCGTCGAACATGACGGTGGTGGTCGCGGCCCCCGGCACACCCGACGAGCTTCGCGGGCTGGTGCAGGGCGCGTTCGGTTCGCTGCCCCGCGTGCCCAAGCCGGCCTCGCCCGCGACGGCGATGACCGCCTGGAGCGTCCCGCCCGCCCCGATCGTGATTGAGGATGCCGACCTGACCTCGGCGATCGTGGGCATCGTGTCGGCGCGTCCGGGACGCCAGGCGGCCACCCCCCGGGAGTTCCGCTCGTCAATCGTGCAGGAGGGCGGGGTCGAGCTGCTCGAGCGGATGGTCGCCACCCGCATGACCAAGCACAAGGTTCCGTTCACGTTCGCCCACACCAGCCGGTTCTATGGCTCGGAGGGTCTGGCGTGGACGACGTTCCATGTGATGGGCGACCCGGCCAAGTGGGAGGAACTGGTGACGGCGGCGATCACCGAGGTCAACCGCCTCCGCATCCACGGCATGGACGCGACCGAGGCCAAGGAGACCCTGATCTCGATGGCCGGGCAGTGGGATGAGCAGGCCAACGCCGAGGAGGGCGCGCCCGCGTCGGCGCTGGCCGACATGCTGGTCCGCTCCCGCGGCGGCCCGTCGCAGCGCGACCGCACCGAGTTGCTGGTGGCGATGGTGGGCAGCATCACCGCCGACGACATGGAGTGGGAGTTCAACAAGCGGTTCGACCCGGCGTCGGCGGCGATCGTGCTCGCCCTGCCGTCTCGCCCCGGCAACCCGTCCGAGGCGCAGGTGCGCAACGCGGTGGCGACGGCCTGGAACGCGCAGCCCGACCCCACGAGCGAACTGGTCCGCCCCTGGAAGTTCCTGCCCGATCTACCCACCCCCGGCGAGGTCGCCGAGATGTCGCAGGACCCCGCGACCGGCGTGTGGTCCGGGTGGCTGTCCAACGGCATCCGGTTCCACTTCCGCCAGATGGCGGCCCGCGAGCCGGGCGGGGTCGAGATCGGCCTGACCATCGCGGGCGGTGAGATGCTCGAGGACGCGAGCACGCGAGGCCTGACCGAGGTCGTGAGCCTGTCGTGGAACGGGCTGGTGACACCCAGCATGACCCAGGAGGACGCCATCGCGCTGCTCTCCCCCAGTGGGGCGCGGATGCAGGCCTGGGCCCAGCCCGACCAGATGCGGGTGAACGTGACGACCGATTCCTCCTGGTTCAACGGGTTCATGCAGCGGATTCATGTGATGCTCACGCAGTCGGTGGCGACGCAGCGGGTGGTGGACCAGTACATCGCGACCCGGGCCGAGCGGCGCGAGGTCGTGGGGACCGACCCCAGCGAGACGTTCACGAAACTGCTCGGCGATGCCCAGTATGTGGCGAGCGAGGTCCGTGTCCGCCCGCCGACCGAGGAGGCCGCGGCGGCGATCACCCCCGAGAAGCTGACCGCCTGGCGCGAGCGGCTGATGATGTGCCCGATGGAGATCGCGCTCGTGGGCGACATCGAGCCCGGCGACGCGATCGAGGCGGTGCGGTTCTACCTGGGCTCGCTGCCGGATCGCCCAAGGATCTCCCCCCAGACGTTCGCGGAGCGGCGGACACCGGTGACCAACCCCCTGCCGCACGCGGGCCAGAAGACTCTCGAGATGCTGGGGAGCACGACCTCGCTGATCATCCGCGGGTTCTACATCTGCCCGCCCACACAGCGGCGCGACGCGATGTCGCTGCTGGCGGCGGCCTCGACGATCAACGCGCGCATGAACGCCAACGCCCCCGCGCTGGGGCTGCCCGGCGGCGGATTCGTGACCACCAACTTCTCGCCGACCTACCCGGACACCTCGTTCCTGTTCTATGGGCTACAGGCCCAGTCGCTCAACGCCGAGGGCGTCGCGCACGTGGGGCGGACGATCGAGGAGCAGTTCGCAAAGTTCGCGGCCGAGGGGCCGACCGATGACGAGCTGGCGCCCGCTCTCGAGACGCTGGCGAATGACGCGGAGACGGGGATGGATATGCCCACGGCGTGGTGGGACCACCTGTGCACGATGACGTATCGCGGGCTGACGGTGCAGGACCTGTCGCGCCAGCCCGAAATGTATCGGTCGTTGACGCGGGAGGAAGTGCGCGAGGTGTTCGCGAAGTACTTCAACCGCGAGAACAATCGTCTGGATGTGACGGTGGTGCCGCTGCCGCCCGACGGGCTGATGGGGTTCATTGACAATCCGCCGCCGCCGCCCCCGATCGTGGAGCCCGTGGAGCCGCAGGGCCCGCCAGCGAGCGACCCGGACGCGCCGACGCCGCCGAGCGTGCAGGACTTGCCTGGGCGGTGAGCGAGGTTCGTCCAGGTTCCGCCCCAAGGGTGCGCGGTCGATCCCGGACGGAAAGACTCACCGCGGAGAGCGCGGAGAAGCAGGGAGAACCCTGCTTTGCTCCGCGGTCTCCGCGTCTTTGCGGTGGGTCCTCTGGTTCGCGCGGGAAACAGGTGGAACTCGAGTCACTCCGCAGCGATGCGATCATCGGGCGTGCGGAGAACGCGAGGAGCCTTGAAATAGGTCAGGGTGCGCCAGGCCCATTCGGCGGGGCCGAAGCGGAAGCGTGACAGCCAGAGGGGGCTCCAGATGAGTTGAAGGGTCCAGATGGCGGCGACGATGCCCAGCGTGGCGGGCCGGTCGAGTTTGCCGTAGAGGCCCAGGCCGTAGCCGTAGAAGAGCGTGGTGCAGAGGATGGTCTGCGACAGGTAGTTGGTCAGGGCCATCTGGCCGGTGGCGGCCAGCGCCTTACGGAGCCCGCCCAGGGCTCCGAGCCGCACGAGCAACAGCAGGACGGCGGCGTGACCCAGGGCGACGGGGACCGAGCCGATGATGTTGGTCTGGGTGCCGACCAGGGCCATGCGGATGATGTCGAACCCGTGGCGCTCGTTGTCGATGAGGCCGAAGATCACCAGCGGCAGCCCCACCGCGTAGCAGATGGCGGCCATGCTGGCGTAGAAGCGTGGGGTGCGGTGCCCGGTGAACACGCCTGTGCGCATGAGGATGATGCCCAGGATCATCATGGCGGTGGATCGCCAGAAGTTGTAGAAGAAGAAGCCGCTGATCTGGATGAACTGGTTGGCCTGGGCGCGGGCGGCGAAGACGTCGGACCATGAGCCGCGATGGGCGGCCAGGTCCTCTTCGAGCATCGCGGGGGTCGGGGCCATGAACTGCTTCATCCCGTCGCGCATGGCCTCGTAGTCGGGCTGGGGCATGCCCAGGGGCGGGGACCCGTGCTCTCCAAAGGCCATCCAGACCGAGAGGTACTGCGAGAACGAGAGCGTGACGTGGACGAGGAAGAAGGCCGCGGCGATGACGCCCAGCCACCCGATGGGCAGGCGTCGGACCCACCAGGCGACCATCGCGCCGCAGAGGGAGTAGGCGACGAGGATGTCGCCCTCCCACAGCAGCCAGGCGTGGGCCATGCCAATGACGAAGAGCCAGAACATGCGCCGCAGCCAGAGCCAGCGAACACGGGGGATGTCCTGGGGCGTCCTGGCCTTATGACCCCAGACCACCACGCCCGCGCCGAAGAGCATGCCGAAGAGCGACATCATCTTGAGGTCAAAGACGGTGTGGGTGAGCCAGTAGGCGAGGCGATTGCCGCCCTCAAAGGGCGGGGGCCAGATGGTGGGATTGAAGTAGCCGGCGAAGGGGCCGCTGAAGGCGGCGATGTTCATGGCCAGGATGCCCAGGACGGCGAAGCCGCGGAGGACGTCCAAGGATTCGAGGCGTTCGGCGGTGGCGATGGGGAT
>CAZHKB010000200.1:0-5578 GCA_964533405.1 uncultured Phycisphaeraceae bacterium
ACCATGTCATGACCCGCCACCGCCACGTCTACCATCCCCCACGCTCGAAGGATTCGAGCCTCCCGGAGATCGTGACATGACCCAGAGCAACGACACGACCCAAGGCGGAGCCGCCACGCTGACCCGGGTCCCCCCGCCCCGCCTCGACCGGATGCCACCGTTCCGCGTCCTGCTGCACAACGACGACCACAACGAGATCGGCTTCGTCGTCCGCACACTCCGCGAGATCGCCGCCCTCGACGAGCCCAGCGCGATCAAGGTCACCAAAGAGACCGACGAACAGGGCGTCGGGCTGGTGACGGTGACCCACAAGGAACGGGCCGAGCTGTTCGTCGAGCAGCTCACGAGCAAGGGCCTGCGGGCCTCGTGCGAAGCCGCGGAGTAGACAAAGCTGGGATCGTGCCACCGATCGTGGCTTTGAACGATCGGTGCTCCCACCCGTCAGACCTGGGAGCGGCCATCCTTGACCAGCGTCATTTGTACCCCTTCCATGTCTCCCAACCCCGGGCGGGATACTCGCAGCGCACCTCCCCCTCACTGACGCCGTCCCACCATCGCACGCTCGACCACACCCCCTCCTCGCGCACCATCGCCAGTCCCCGCTCGACTGGATTGCGAAGCATGTATCGGAGCGCGCGGGAGAGTTCCGCGTCGTCGCGGACATTTCGATCAAAGCCGCCCCCCTTGAGCCAGAACCGCCGAAGGGCGTCAGGCCTCGTGATCTGGTGCAGGATGGGTGCCCGCAGGTCCTCCCCCCGCGCGATCACCCGCTGCGCCACAGCAGACTCAATCGTCCGCAGAACCGATGCGACAGGGACCGATCCGCGCCGCCGAAGCACCAGATGCACATGTTCCGGCATCACGACCCACGCGTTGACCGCGACGTGCTCACCGACACGAGCGATTGCCTCACGCACCATGTCTCGGATCCGTGCGTGTCCAAGAAGTGGAAGCCGACCCTCGCACGAGAATGTGATGAAGCGAGTTCCGCCGGGGACTTCCCGTCGTTCAAGCCGCTTCCTGAACTCTGGGCGAGTATCCATCGGTGGCTGCATACCGAACACTGAGTCGCTCTCCGGTGCGCGCGAAGCACCGATCGTGCGGAGCCACGATCGGTGGCACGTTGCTACCCTCCCCTCCCGGCACGGAGGCTCACGGGCGATATGCGCGCCAACTCCCTGAATCACACCCCAGCTCGCAGCACGCGCCAAGACCTGCGCCTCTCCACCACAGACGCCGCACTCTGGGGCGTCATGACCGGCATCGGTGAGTTCTACTTCGTCCTCTTCGGCCTGGCCGTCGGCATGGGTGAGACCTTTGCCGGCCTGCTCTCCTCCCTGCCGATGGTCACCGGCGGGTTCATCCAGCTCATCTCGCCCTCGATGGTCCGCCGCCTGGGCTCCCACAAGGCGTGGGTCGTCCTGTGCGCCCACCTCCAGGCCGCCGCGTTCCTGCCCCTGGTCATCGGCGCCCTGGTTGGCTGGATGCCCGCGTGGCTGCTCTTCGCCTCCGTCGCCATGTACTGGGCCTCGGGCCTGGCCAGCGGCAGCGCGTGGAACACCTGGATCACCACGCTGGTCCCCTCCCGCATCCGCACACGCTACTTCGCACGCCGCAACCGCCTCGCGCAGCTCGGCATCCTCGCCGGGCTGGTCGCCGGCGGGCTGGTGCTGCAACTGCTCAAAGGCGAGGGGGCCGACTACTCCTGGTTCGCCCTGCTGTTCGGCGCGGCGTTCCTCGGACGCATCCTCTCGGCCCGCTGCCTGGCCGCCAAGCGCGAGCCCAACCCGCTCCCCGACAACCACCGCTCCGTCCCCTGGACCGAGATGCTCAGCGCCCGCAAGGGCCCCGCCGGCCGCGTCCTGATCTACATGCTCGCGATCCAGGTCAGCGTGCAGTTCAGCGGGCCCTACTTCGGCCCCTACATGCGGGCCGAGCTCGGCATGTCCTACGCCTGGTACATGTCGCTGGCCGCGACCTCCTTCGCCGGCAAAATGCTCGCCCTCTCACTCCTCTCCCTGGTCGCCCGCGCCATCGGCCCTCGCCTCATGCTCTGGATCGGCGGCGTAGGCCTCATCCCACTCGCGGGCCTCTGGGTCGTCTCCGACTCCTACGCCTACCTCCTGCCCCTCCAACTCTTCAACGGCTGCATGTGGGCGATCTACGAGATGGCCACCATGCTGCTCGTCTTCGAGACCGTCGCCGCCCGCGACCGCACCAGCGTGCTCACCGCCTACAACGCCCTGCACTCCATCGCCCTGGCCGTCGGCTCCATCTCCGGCGGCATCCTCCTCAAAGCCCTCGGCGAAGAACGCGCCGCCTATCACCTGGTCTTCCTCATCTCCTCCTGCATGCGACTCGCGGCCGTGGTCCTGCTCTTCCGAGTCCACATGCCAAAGTTCACGCCCGTGCCCATCCTGCTCAGGCCCATCGCGGTCCGCTTCTCCGGCAACACCGACATGCGACCGATCCTGCCGTCGCTGCCGGACGAAGTCCCAGGCAAGACCAGCGCTTCGCCGCGGCAGGCCAACGCCCGCGAAAGTGAATCCAGCACGATCCCGCCAGTTCGCAGGAATCGAGTTGACCGACGTTAGGGGGAGGATAGAATAGCTCCGCGAAAGTCCCCGATAGCGTGCGATCCTCGCTCAGCCCTTTCGCGTCTGAAGGGAGCGGACAATGAAGCCGTTGCGAGCGTCTCGTCCTCGCGGCACCGTTGGTGCCATGATCGCCGGAGTCGTGGTTCTCGTCAGCGTCGCGCTGGGTCGCCCCGGCGGTGGGTCGGAAGAAACAACCGATTGCAGTTGTTCGGGCGTCTGTACCGGGCGCGTCCCGTGCTCGGGCGCCCAGATCTGCTGCTGCTGCGGCCCGGTCGGCGGACCCCACACTTGCCAATGCATGGACGACTGCGACAACCCGCCCGCCGGCGTGCAATGCCCATCCTGAACACGCGAAGGGGGGGTGAGATGCCAACGCGCCGTGCGATCGGCATTGTTGCCGTGCTCGTGGCCTTTGCCGCGCCTTTGGTCGCGCTCTCACGGATGGGGTGGTTTGGGCCAGGCGACCGCAATCGCCAGACCGTGGCGACGCGTATGGCCGCGCAGCCCGTGTACGCGGACGCGGCAGTTACCGACTTGACCACGTTCCCCAGCCAGGCCGATCTCAGGACGCACCTTGAGGCGACGCCGCGCGAAGGCGATGCGGCGCTGACACCGGAGCTGTGGAATGCCCTGCTCAGCGAAGTCGCCGGGTTTCTCCATGTCCGGTACGCCGTTGACGACCCGACCGCCTACACCGCGTGGCGAACCGAGCGTGCCTACCTGCCCCGCCCGCGTGACGAGATGCTCGGCATCGGCGGCGTCGCCGTGGGGTACGCGATTCTGGAGGACGGGAGCCCGCCCGAAGGCCCGGTCGATCCCGCGCGAGTCGCGGGGCTGTCCGACGCGGAACTGTTCGCTCGCTTCTGGAACAACTCGCTCACCCAGTTCGACGGCAGCGGCCATGTGACCGCCCTCGCGGCCACTCCGGAATGGATGGTCTGCATCGCCGAGAGAACGTACGCGACCAAGGGCCAGGGGCGCGCTTTCGCCCAGGGTCGCGTCGGCGACGCGCTGTGGTACGGCTCTTCCGCCACATCGCCCCGCCAATGGTGGCGCCCCGCCCGCTCCGGCGGCGACCTGGCCGACGCCCAAGGCAACACGCTCTTCGTTGACGTGGGCATCCTGGCCGCGTTCGCGGATAGCACCCGCAAGCCGCTGATGCTCACGCTGGCGTGGGACCAAGTCCAGTCCCGATGGTGGCTGCTCCACATGACCGTGCAGAACGCCCCCGGCCCGCTGCCGACAATGGATTACTAAGAACTGCGAGGTGGTTCGATGAACGCCCAATCGCCCAGGCCACGCGCGTTCGAGGCGTTTCCCGCCACTGGCACGCGCTATCTCCTGGGCGCGGGCGCGGGCGCTCTCTTGTTGGTGGCCGCGATCGCCAAGGTCACGGACCCCATGCCCGCGGTCAGGGCGGCGACAGCGGTGTTCCGCGAACTGGATGCTCCCTCGGTCGCGCCGCTCGCCGTCGCGGGCGCGATCGGCGTTGAGTTCTGGTGTGGCATCCAGTTGCTGATGGGCGGTACACGACGCAACGCATTGGCGGTCTGCTTGGGGTTGATCGGCGCGCTGTCGATCTTCATCGTGGCCCTCATGCTCATACCGGGGTCTCCCGGTTGCGGCTGCCTGGGCGCTGGCTCGGGCAAGTCCACCACCAATGAGCATGTGGTCGGGCTTGTCCGCAACGGGGCGATCGCCTGGATTCTGCTATCGCTGGCAAGACCCTCGGGCGTTCCCACCAGCGGGCAACCAGCACCCACCGTGTCTGCGGGCCCACAACCCCCGTCCCCGCCCCGGGGCTTCGCACTCGTCGAACTTCTCGTCGTCATCGCGATCATCAGCGTCCTGATGAGCCTGGTCCTCCCCGCGCTCGGGCGAGTCCGGATGAACACCACCGCGCTGCGCAGCATCGCCGCCCAGCGCCAGATGCTCGTCGCGATCGAGGCCTACGCGGGGGACAACCAGGGCGGCCTCCCGTACTTGGGCACCCCCGGAGCCCCGGAAACTCCCATGGTGGTCAACGGTTTCACGTTGCCCTACGCGAGGTACTTCTTCTACCTTCGCCCCCACTGGGCCACCCTGCTCTTCCCCGAATACGTCCCCACGCGCGAGTTCATGGAGACGCAGCGGTCTCGGGAGGTTCTCGGCGAACTCGGCTGGCCCGTCGATCAAATCGTGCGCTCCCACTTCCACATGGCGGACTGCGCCTTCGCCGCTCCCGCTCACTACGCCGGCGGCGTGTCACGCGAGCAACGCCCCGAGCCATGGTGGTTCCGGGGCGTGGGAATGCACGAGGTCGCGTTCCCTTCCTCGAAGGGGCTGACCGTGGATCGCAAGGCAGGCATATTCGCCGCGAACGACCGGCCCGACTCGCCGTTTCACGACCAGGGATCGGTGGGTTTCGTGGATGGGTCGGCCGCGTGGATGCCCTGGCCCACCGACACCCGCGCCAGCTTCACCGTCCTCCGCCCCGACTACGGGGGCCACTCCGGGCAGCCCGTGTACCAGACCTTGGACGGCGTGCTCGGGCGCGACTGGCCCACGCTGCGATAGGCCGGGTCGCCCACTCCGTCGCGCGCCTATCTCCGCGACGGCACCCCTCGACGTGATCCCTCACCCCCCCGTCGGCGGCGGATACAGCGTCCACTTCCGCTCCATGTACCGATCCGCCCTCTCGCACGCCGCAAACCCGTACTTCCGGTACAACTCGTGCGCATCCTTCGTGAACAGCGCGAACCGCCGCAGCCCCTGCAAATCCGGGTGCGACATGATGACCTCCATCATCGCCTTGCTCAGCCCACGCCCCCGGTGCTCCTCCAGCACGAACACGTCCGACAGATACGCATACGTGGACCGGTCCGTGACGATCCGCCCCGCCCCCACCATCGGCGGCGACTACTTCGAGTACCTCCAGAGCCCTTCCGGCGAACTCGGCTCCGCCCTCGGCGACCTCGCCGGCAAAGGCGTTCCCGCCGCCC
>CAZHKB010000201.1:0-5565 GCA_964533405.1 uncultured Phycisphaeraceae bacterium
CCCCCACCTCCGCCGCCACCCGCATCTGCCCCTCAATATCCCACTCGATATCCCGCGGCACGCTGGGCTTCTGCCACAGGTCCCGATTCGCCTCCAGCCACTCCGGATCATTCAACGCCGTGTAGAAATGCCGCTTCACCAGATGCCACCCACGCCTCAGCACCTCCCGCTGATCCGCACCCGCCACCACCTTCAACGCCTGATCCAGCTCGTCCATGGCCTCTCCCATAAGCAGCCCGACCGTTCGGGAGGGCCCGGACCGCCCCGCAGCGCGAGTCTACCCCTTTCCAACCGTCCAATCCCACGGCCAACCAGGCCCTCCCTCACGGTCGGGCCGCTCATCCGACGCATATCATCACAACACCAACATTCTCGGAGCCCCCTCATGCCCGCCCAGCCCGTCATCGTCGCCGCCAAACGCACCCCCATCGGCAAGTTCCTGGGCACACTCGCCTCCACACCCTCCCCCATCCTGGGCTCCTACGCCATCAAGGCCGTCCTCGACGCCGCCCCCGCCCTCCGCGCTCATGTGGACGAGTGCATCATGGGCTGCGTCCTCCAGGCCGGCCTGGGCCAGAACCCCGCCCGCCAGGCCGCCCTCAAAGCCGGACTCCCCGACACCCTCTCCGCCAAAACCATCAACAAAGTCTGCGGCTCGGGCCTCGAGGCCGTCATGCTCGCCGCCCAATCCATCAAAGCAGGCGACAACCACTGCGTCATCGCCGGCGGCTTCGAAAACATGTCCGCCGCACCACACCTGGCCAACCTCAGGAGCGGCGTCAAGTTCGGCCCCGCCGAGTTCAAAGACCACATGCAGCACGACGGCCTCACCTGCGCCTTCGAAAACTGCGCCATGGGAAACTCCGCCGACCACATCGCCACCAAATACCACGTCTCACGCGAAGACCAAGACCGCTTCGCCGCCCAGTCCCACCAACGCGCCGCCGCCGCCGCCAAAAATGGCTGGTTCAAATCCGAAATCATCGCTCTCACCGGCGAGCAGGTCGGCAACCGCAAAGTCCCCGGCCCCGAGGGCGGCCTCTCCGCCGATGAGGGCATCCGACCCGAATCCACCTCCGATGCCCTCGCCAAACTCCGCCCCGCCTTCGACAAAGCCGGCACCGTCACCGCCGGAAATGCCTCGCAAATCTCCGACGGCGCCGCCGCGCTCGCCGTCCTCTCCGCCACCCGCGCCGAAGAGCTCGGCCTCAAGCCCCTCTGCCGCATCGTCTCCTACGCCACCAGCGGCGTCGCCCCCAAGGACATCTTCGCCGCCCCCATCACCGGCGTCCGCATGGCCCTCGACAAGGCCGGCCTCAAACTCGACCAGATCGACCTCTTCGAACTCAACGAGGCCTTCGCCGCCCAAGCCCTCTGCAACGCCAAAGAACTCGCCATCCCCGAGTCCAAACTCAATATCTGCGGCGGCGGCGTCGCACTCGGACACCCCATCGGAGCCTCCGGCGCCCGCGTCCTCACCACACTCATCCACCAGATGCACCGCACCGGCGCCAAACGCGGCCTCGCCGCCCTCTGCCTCGGCGGCGGAAACAGCGTCGCCATGGTCATCGAAGTCTGACGTGGGCCGGCTCTCCAAGCCGGTCCCCCTACCGCCTCGACTCAGCCTCTGCGAGGTGGCGTTGCGCCAATTCTGAGCCAACAACAAGAACGCGATGTTCCACTTTATGTACACAGATGCTGTGACCTGCCCGTGAGAACCTGATCCAAGTCGGATGAGAGGCTTTGGGGTACAAAGTACCCGGGAGACTCTCGAAGATAAAGCGGAAGAAGCACGGGCCGGACGAGATCATTCGGAAGCTGCGTGAGGCGGAGGTTCTGGAGGGCCAGGGCCAGACGCTCGGGCAGGTCTGCCAGAAGCTGGAGATCAGCGAGCAGACGCCGCACCGGTGGCGGAAGACCTACCGCGGCATGGGCGACGACCAGATCAAGCTGCTCAAGGAGCTGCAGGAGGAGAACCGTCGGCTGAAGAAGGCGGTGGCGGATCTGGTCTTGGATAAGCAGATCATCGAAGAGGTGATGCGGGGAAAGGACTGAGCCCGACGGCCGCGCGCGCGGGAGTCGAGCGTGCAATGCGCACGCTTGATCTCCCCGAGCGGCGTGTATGCAAGGCTGTCGGGTAGCCGCGATCGACGCAGAGGTACACGCTCACCAAGCCGGAGACGGACAAGCCGCTGGTGGCGGCGATGCAGGAACTGGCGCAGAAGCACCCGAGGTACGGGTACCGGAGGATCCACGCGATGCTGGAGCAGGAAGGGTTCAGATTCCCGGGCGGGGCGTAATCGCGTGCATCGGCTGTGGCGCAAGCATGGTCTGCGCGTGCCGCGCAGGATGCACAAACGCAGGCGATTGGGCACATCGGCAAACGGGATCACCCGCTACGCGGCGATGCACATCGACCACGTGTGGACGTACGACTTCGTGAAGGACCAGACGCTGGATGGACGGCCGGTGAAGATCCTGACGGTGGTGGACGAGCACACGCGGGAGTGCTTGGCGGCGGTGGTGGCGCGGAGCATCACGGCCGCGGCGGTGGTGGGCGTGTTGCGGGGGCTGTTCGCCGCCCGGGGAATCCCGCGGCACATCCGCTCGGACAACGGGCCGGAGTTCATCGCGAAGAAGGTGCGCTGGTGGCTGGAGGAGAACAAGGTGGGACCGTTGTACATCGAGCCGGGGGCGCCGTGGCGGAACGGGTTCGGCGAGTCGTTCAATGGCAAGCTGCGTGACGAGTGCCTGAACCTGGAGTTGTTCACGAGCCTGAAGGAGGCGCGGGTGGTGATCGAGGACTTCAGGCAGGAGTACAACCACCGGCGGCCGCACAGCTCGCTGGACTACCGGCCCCCCGCGGCGTTTGCGGCGGCGTGCAGGCAAGTCACTGCCTCACAAAGCCTTCCTCGCTGCACTCCAGCCCGGGAGCAGGAGCCGTAGAAGGAACGACTGTGGGCCAAACGTCACAGCTGGCAATCGACCAACGCGCACTTTCAACGGCACTTCAAGCATGCTTGAAACGCGCGTCAAACCGGCAGGGAGCCGTGAAAGGGTCGAGCGGAGCTTCAGAGCAACAGAAAGAGTTGGGAGTTCAAGCGTAAGTACACGGTCATCGCCGCTCAGAAGCCATGGCCGACCGTCCACCGTTCCGGCGATACGGCCGACCAGAATCAGTTTGGGCGAGCACCGAGGTCCTTCGTACGGATCTTCACCGTGCCGCTCAACACCCACTCGGCGTGCTCTACGTTGGGCCCAGTGCCACTTGGAATTTTGATCCGCAGGTCCGCGAACTCGTACGTGATCTCAGCGTTGCGACCGGTCAAGCGGTCATAGAGACCAATCGCGAGGTCCGGCCACGAGTTGGTCTGAACAGGGTCGGCCATTGTCGGGATCCTTTCGGTTCAAGCGGGGCGTGTGGAGCAGATGTGATTACTCTACGGTTTGCGAAGGCGGAACGCGCGGATCGGACAACATACCGCATCGAAACAGAAAGCGTTCTGCTGCGATGACTTCGTCTCTGGTGAGATTGCAGAAAGCTCTGGGTTGATCGGCTGTCCCCAAAACCGACGATGGCATCATCCCAGCGTGCCCTTGGCCCATTTCGGCCAAGCCCGCGAGCACAGAATCCACGGCGTCCAGAAGGCGATCATGGGGAATAACGATGTCGTCTTTCATACCTGAGATTTCGCTCTCCACGCTGGGTCAGATTCACGGCAAGTCATCCGTCGCACACACGGAGCGCACTCTCTGCCAGTGAAGCCGCGACGCTCAAGTGTCACATGGTCGGTGCGCGGGATCCGCTCCATCGAGCCCTCTGGCGAGCGGTCAGAACGGCTCCACTTCGGGGCGGCCGCGACGCCGTTCAGTCACTTGCTCTCGGGCACCCACTGTGCCGCCGATCACAATCGCGGCGCTGATGAGAACTAGGTTCTTGATGATGTACTGCCCTTCAAGAGTTGGAGCCCAGGGCACGTGCACAAAGCAGACGTCCGGAAGAAGCACCAGCGGGAGGAATGTGCCCGGCATTTGAAGAGCCAAGAGGGCAATCGATACGCGGATGAGCGGTCGCCAGAGCATGCACACACCGATAGCGACTTCCCACCATCCGAGGAATGGAATGAACCACAGAGGGTCCACCCAGTACACCGTTCGCTCAACGAGCTCGTTCGCGGAACTCACGCCGAGCGGCTTGAGCAGACCGAACCAGATGAACACGATGGCGACCGAAACCCGCAGAAAAGTCACGCCGTGGGCTCGCATCCATGAGGCGATCGCTCGATCCTTCCGTGCGAGTTGAAGAGCGGTGAGTCCCATCGAAATAGGGTTCGATGGATTCAGGGATTTAGATGCCAGCTCATCAAGACCCGTCGGCTCTCTGCTTGTGATCCATGGTGAGTTTCCAAGCTCTCTTCGCCTGGAATCGAGCCGATGTACCCGGGAAACGTCTGACCTGCCCATGAAAACCTGATCCAAGTCGGATGAGAGGCTTTGGGGTACAAAGTACCCGGGAGACTCTCGAAGATAAAGCGGAAGAAGCACGGGCCGGACGAGATCATTCGGAAGCTGCGTGAGGCGGAGGTTCTGGAGGGCCAGGGCCAGACGCTCGGGCAGGTCTGCCAGAAGCTGGAGATCAGCGAGCAGACGCCGCACCGGTGGCGGAAGACCTACCGCGGCACAGCCTAGCGGCGATCCGAGCAGAACTGGGCCGCGGCCCAGGACGCGATCCGCCTCGCCAACATCACCCTCCACGACGGCCGGACCGACGAGGGCGCGCCCATGTACGCCGACCTCGGGCGCCTCGCGCGCCAACCCAACCCGCCCGACGACTCACCCTCGACTCGCAGCCTTGCGGAGCCCATGACCGCCCATTCGCGTGAGAATCCGGAACTCAGCCTGCGTTGGCAACCGCTGGTGGCCGAGAGTCCTAACGGGCTTCGACAGCCGCAGTTCAGCGGCGAGCAGATGCGCGATTTCCTGCTCATCACCGCCGCCACCAACGACGACGCCTCCCTCGCCGCGTACTTCGAGTCGATCGCGGGCGACTGGCGCGATCACGCCCGCCGCAACTCTGATGGGGACTTGCGGGATGCTGCGGCCGAGCGCCTCCTCGCCGCCGGGCGCAACGATCTCGCCCAGGCCTATGTCCCGACCCCCGTCGGCGTCCCACCACCACCCGTGGCCCTCTTTGACCGCGCCCTGCACGCCGTGATCGACCCGATCCTCGCTCCAATGATGGCGCCGAAGGAGCGGTCGCCCTCCTCTGCCATGACCGCGGAGCCCCGATCAGCCCCGCACCCGCATCCCCCGTCACAAACTGCAAGATATTCGTCCTTATTGTTCACCCGCGCGCGCCAATTTGCGTCAATAAGCCCTCCCCGCTTGAGCCGCGCAGCCAGCCCGCCAACATCAGGGCATGTCCGCCGCGTCCCCCACCAATCCCGCCCCGCTTGACGCCGACGCCCTCCGCGACATCGCGGCGTTCCACCGCCAGCGCGCCGCCGACCTGGCCGCCTGCTCCGCCGCATCCACCTTGCCCGCGCTCATCGCCCATCTTCACAC
>CAZHKB010000202.1:0-5535 GCA_964533405.1 uncultured Phycisphaeraceae bacterium
GTCCGAGAAACGCCCCCCTTCTCCGCCTTCTCCCCCCGGGCGTCAAGCAAGACCCCCCTTGGACCGATCAAACCCTCCAGATGGTCCGGATTGCCGGGCCTCCCCGCCCCCTCTGTGTGACCCGAGGTGACGCGATGCCGATCGAAAAGGAAGTCCTCACCACCGGTGAAGTTGCCAAGATCTGCAACGTCGCCCCGCGCACGGTGAGCAAGTGGTTCGATTCCGGCACCCTGGGTGGATACCGCATTCCGGGCTCCAAGGACCGCCGGATCCCCGTCTCCGAACTCGTCAAGTTCATGCGGACCCACAACATCCCGATGGATTCCCTGGAGTCCGGTCGCACCCGCGTCCTGGTCGTCGACGACGAAAAGGACGTCGTCGACGTCCTCAAGCGAGTCCTCACCGAACAAACCTCCTACGAGGTTCGCACAGCCACCAACGGCTTCGAGGCCGGTGCCGAGGCCGAGCGCTTCAAGCCCCATGTCATGCTCATGGATGTCCACATCGGCGACCAGGACC
This sequence comes from uncultured Phycisphaeraceae bacterium, assembly GCA_964533405.1. Classification (GTDB taxonomy): domain Bacteria; phylum Planctomycetota; class Phycisphaerae; order Phycisphaerales; family UBA1924; genus JACKHA01. Next base: position 520 of record CAZHKB010000202.1, read on the forward strand.
CCAAGGACCTGGTCCGCATCGTCCGCTCGTCCGACAACCTCTCCGTCACGCGGATCATCGCCATGTCGGGCCGACTCACCGACGGACAGGCCCACGGGCTGCGCTCCCAGGGCTACCACGGCTTCCTCCGCAAGCCCTTCCAGGTCCGCCAGGTCGTTGAGGCCATCGAGCAGGCCACCAACGTCGCGCCGTAGCCGCCCCCCCTCAGCGGAACCGGTCGCCCGATCGGTCGGCCATGGCTCAAGCACCCCGTGCGCTCACGTCACCGAAGTCGCCGGCGGAGTTCGTGTATCCTGGGCGCCCACGCACAGGACTTGCCATGAACACGCCGCCCGCGATCGCACCCATTCCCGAGGCGCCCTTTGACCTCACCCCCGCCCTCGACCCCCAGCGCGCTCTGGACGAACGCGACGCCCTCCTGCTCGCCCTGCCCAACGACAAGCTCCGCGCCGAGATCTCACGCCTCCGCCCCGACGGCCCCTACGTCTGGACCTGGCTCTTCCCCAAGACCGCCGGCATGGGCACGGGCGGGGACATCAAACGCCGCGTCAACATGCTCGCCAGCGTCGAGCCTCGCCTGGACACCCTGCTGTTTCCCGGTGAACAGATCGAGTTTGTCACCAAGGGCGCCCTCAACAGCTTCGTCGAGCAGTTCTTCATGGGCGTGTGGTCGCTCATCGTCAACCGCACCACCTTCCTCTTCACCAACTACCGCCTCATCCTCCTCAACGCCGACAACAAGGGCAAGGCCAAGACGCTGATGTGGCAGATCCCCTACGCCCGCATGCAGAAGTACGGCGCGGGGGGTTTCTCGGGCGTGGTCAAGATCAACACGCTGGGCGGCAAGTCGTACTCCTTCATCCAGGTACCGGGCGCGGACCGCAAGCGACTCAAGGAGTACATGCTCGCGCGCCTGGCCCACACCCAGCAGCACGGCCTGCCCTTCCCCGCCTACCTCGACCGCGACCCGCTCTGCGCCCAGTGCGCCTCGCCAGTGCCCCCCAAGGCCCAGGGCTGCCCGGAGTGCGGCGATCCCTTCATCAACCCCATGACCCCCGCCCTGCTCTCGCTCATCATCCCGGGCCTCGGGCACCTCTACCTCGGCCACCGCCAGATGGCCTTGCTCGAGTTCTTCGGCTTCGCCGTTATCCTCCTCAACACCACATTCATGACCCTCAAAGCGGGGCTGCCCGGCCTGCTCTTCGGCATCCTGATCATCGCCCTCACCAACGGCGTCGATTCTCTCATCACCCTCTACGTTGCCAACAAGGGCTGCCTCCCTAGGCGCCTCGCGTGGAAGGCCCCGTAGCCCAGCCGCGGGTGTGTGAGCACGCGAAGCACCCCGCGATCGCGGGCACCCCGTCGCACGCCCGCCTGGACCGAACCAGTCGCGTAAGCGATCAGCCACCGCCCGGTGACCTGCCGCCCCGGTCCTTCGAGGGCCAACGAGCGCGCACGCAACCGCCTCGCGTCTCCGTCTCTTCGCCTCTCGGGCTCCCCGTCTCGACGTCCCCGCCCTCAGTTCAACACCCCGCGGCGAACAAACTCAGGTAATAAAAGAAGTCATCGTTGTTGATGACACCGTTCGGCACGCCATACCCGGGCGCCCCCGGGATCGCCCCGGCCGTCAGGTCCGCCACCGCCAGGTTCCCCGACGCGAACTGCGACAGGTAGTAAAAGAAGTCGTCGTTGTTCAGCACCCCGTTCGGCACGCCGTACCCCGCGCTGCCCGGAATCGCAAAGGTCGTCACGTCCGGCTCACACTTCAGCCCGTCCGCGTACAACTCGAACGCCAGATCGTGCGAGATCGACTGGTACTGCGTTCCGTCGTTGAGCTTTCGGAAGTGGCTCCCGTTCCCGCCCGTCGCCCCGGCCCATCCCCAGTCCGGCGGCCAGTTGTACTGCGGCGTCAGACCCTGCCACGCCTCGAGCTGCAGCCAGTACTTCACCCCACCTTGGGCGATGAACGGCACCGGCAGCGTGTACTCGTACACATACACCGGGCTCCAACCCACCGGGTTGGGCCATGACGTCTGGATCATCTGCCCCGTCGCCGTCTCGCCCCCGTTGGACCCGATCGGCTCGTACTGCACGATCGGCGGCAACGTCACGTTCGGCGCCCCGCCGAACGACGCCGACTCCCAGATTTCCAGCGTGAAGTCGTAGACCGGCGCCTTGCCGGCCCCCGACATGAAGTTCGTGTACCCCCCGTACCACCGCACCTTGGTCACCGGCGTCGTCACCGCCAGCGTGAACGATTCCCAGCAGTAGATGTCGCTGTCCAGCCCGTCGGGCGCGTACCACGCCGATTGGTGCAACCCTCCCGCCGGGTCCACCGGCTGCTCGAACACGCGCACCTGACCCGACGCACCCCAAGCCATCAGCCCGAACGATCCCGCCACGATCGACACACGCGCCCTGTTCATGCTGTGCTCCTTCTGCTTGCCGCCCTCCGCCCTGAGCAAAGGTGTACGCGCGCGAGCCCAGCTTATTCGGATATTCAACTCCGTTTTTATCGCGCGGCTCACTCTCGCAACAAATCAACCCTACTTTCAGGTTTCAGTCTCCACTTTGTTCGTAGTCTGAAAGCACGCCACGCGCTCCACCACGAGCCACGCCCCGCAGCCCGGCGCCGGACCGCCGCATCGCTCTCGAACCCCGCCGCGATGATTCCACGACGCTCCCGCGTCCGCCCGCCAGCCCCACGCGCGGCGTCACGGACTCCGCCACCATGCCCAGCCTCCCCCACCACCCGCGGACTCCCCGCGCGCCCGGCGCGCGGACCCGGCTTCCTCAACACCCCGCGGCGAACAAACTCAGGTAGTAGAAGAAGTCATCGTTGTTGATGACACCGTTCGGCACGCCATACCCGGGCGCCCCCGGGATCGCCCCGGCCGTCAGGTCCGCCACCGCCAGGTTCCCCGACGCGAACTGCGCCAGGTAGTAGAAGAAGTCGTCGTAGTTCAGCACCCCGTTCGGCACGCCATACCCGCCCAGGCCCGGGATCGCGCCCGTCGTCAGGTCGGGGCGGCACGACCGCTCGCCGTTGCACTCCAGCGTCAGCGTCCCCTCCAGAGCGGTCGTGATCTCATCCAGCACCAGGTTCATCAGCACGCCCGCCGTCACGCCCGTCGTCAGCGTCGGCAGTTCCAGCGGGAACTCGGGCAGCGCGGTGCCCACAGGCGTGGTCTGGCCCTGGCTGATGACCTGCACGCTGCTCAGCGTCGCGCTCGTGCCCGACACCGTGATCTGGCCCGTCAGGATTAGCGGCGCGGGAACCCCCGGCAACTCGATCGTGGTCCCCAGCAGGTCGGCGAACCCCGTCACCTCCACGATCGGCGTCACCACGAAATCGAACGTGCCCGCCCCCGTCGGCGTCAGCACACCGCTCACGCCCCCGCCGACCTGATTCATCGTCAGCACGGTCACGCTCAACTCCCCCACGGGCACCGTGATCGGCACGCCGAAATACACGAAGCTGGGCGCCGCCGTCCGAAACGTCTGCGGCGCCAGCGTCACCTCGACGGGTAACTGCACGGGCTGGCCCGCCAGCAGGTCCGCGAAGAAACCGATCATCGTGATCGTCCCGGCCGTCTGATCCAGCCACATCGTGAACTCGCCCGCCGTCTCGGTCTGGATCGGCCCCGAGACCCCGGCGTCCAGCCCGACCGGGATCAGGTCGTTCTGCGTCGCCCCGAACGGCAGCGGCGGGAAAAACTGCCATCCCAGCGCGGTCCGCGTGCCGACCGTGTTGGTCACCGCGTCCCAGTCGCCCTGCAGCGTGCCGTTGGTCACCACGCCGAACTCGGTCGTTGCATCCAGCCCGCTCAAGGTCTGATCGATCACCATCGAATACACGACCGGCTGGGCCCCCGCGACGGATGCCCCCGCCGCCAGCCCCGCCAATGCCGCCAAAAACGCCGCCAGTCGCGTGCTCATGCTTGTTCCTCTCTCTCGATCCGCCGCGATTGTACCGCCCCGCCTCCCCCACACCGAACCGAACTCCTCAGCAATCGCCCATCCGGACAGAACCGGTCGCGCGAGCGATCGGCCACCGTCCAATAACCGTCAGGGTGAATCCATTCCAAACCCCAGGACGCCACCCCCACCTCTCAACCGCGCGAATCCCTGCTTTGCGATACCTGCTCCCGACCCGTCGCCTCAACGTCTTGTCTCAAACCCTGAATCCAACCCACCTCCCGCACACAACCCACGTCTGAGCCCCGCTCCCCGAGGAAAGCAACGCCGATGCGCCCACTCGTCTGGTTCCGATCCGACCTGCGAACCACCGACAACACCGCTCTGTTCGAAGCCTGCCGCGCCGCCACCGAAGGCGTCGTGGCCGTCTACACCATCACCCCCGACCAGTGGCTCGAACACGACTGGGCCCCGATCAAGGTCGACTTCATCCTCCGCACCCTCCGCGATCTCTCAGCGACCCTGGCCGACCTGGACATCCCGCTCAAGGTTCTGCACCTCTCCCGCTTCGCCGATGCCCCCGCCGCCCTGCTCAAGCTCGTCGCCGCCTGCCGCTGCGATGCCCTGCACTTCAACGACGAGTACGAAATCAACGAGCGCCGGCGCGACGACGCCGTTCGATCCGCCTTCGCGTCGGCCAACATCGCCGTCCACGCCCACACCGACCAGGTGCTGATCCAGCCCGGCACCCTCCGCACCACCGAGGGGCGGTGGTACACCGTCTACACCCCGTTCAAGCGGGCCGCCCTCGCCCTCCTCCAACGCCAGAACGGAATCCGCGTCCTGCCCTCTCCAGCCGCTCAGCGTCCCACCACCCTCTCGCCCGATCCAATCCCCGACTCGCTCCCCGAGTTCCAGGGGCTCAGACGCCCCGACCTCTGGCCCGCCGGCGAGCGGGCCGCCGCGCAGCGCCTCCACACCTTCTCCGCCTCGATCCTGTTCGACTACCACGAGCGGCGCGACACGCCGTCGCTCGGAGGCACCAGCACGCTCTCCCCGTACCTGGCCATCGGTTCCATCTCCCCCCGCCAGTGCGCC
>CAZHKB010000203.1:0-5516 GCA_964533405.1 uncultured Phycisphaeraceae bacterium
CCGCCAGCCGGTGCCGGCCACCCTCGCCCCGACCCCCGCCGAGCACGCGCAGCCCGCGCGCCCCTCCGACCCATACCCCTTGACGACGTGCCCGGTCACGGGCGAGGTGCTGGGGTCCATGGGCGATCCGATCGTGAAGGACTACGACGGGCGGGAGGTCCGATTCTGCTGTGGCGGGTGCGTCGGCAAGTTCGAGGCGGCCCAGGATAAGTACTGGGCGACGATCGACGAGCAGATCGTTCAGGAGCAGCTCCCCTTCTACCCCGTCACGACGTGCGTCGTGTCGGGTGAGTCGCTGGGCGAGTCTGGCGAGGACACGGCGATCAACTACGTCTACCGGAATCGGCTCGTCCGCTTCTGCTGCTCCGACTGTGTGGAGGAGTTCTTGAAGGATCCTGAGCCGACACTGGCGAAGCTCGACGCGGCGGTGATCCAGCAGCAGCGCGATGGCTACCCCCTTCAGACCTGCCTGGTCTCGGGCGAAGAGCTCAACGCGATGGGCGGTCCGATCGAGATCGTCATCGGCAACCGGCTCGTGCGGCTCTGCTGCACGGGCTGCGAGGCCGACCTGCGCGCCACGCCTCTGGAGTTCCTGCCCATCCTGGATAAGGCGTGGGCCGAGCACGGCATGCCGGAGGCGACGGACAAGATCCCCGAAGCGGGACACGACGAGCACAACACGAATGGTGCGCATGGCGGCCATGAGCACCACGGCGGCTGAGTCGAGATTCCCAGCTCCGTGCGGGCCGACGCCCGCACGCGGGCTTTGCTCGCCCGCCCAAGGAACCGGCACCATCGCCACCGCTCCAACGTGCGATCCAACGCGGAGACTCACATGAACCTGTCGATTCTCATTCTCATGCTTGCGATGCTCGGAGGCTGCGCGGCCTCCTATACCCAGCCCGCGATTCGGCTCGACCACCCCGCCAGCGCGGCAGCGGTCGAGGCACCACTGCCCGAGCCCACGCGGACGCTCGCGCTCACTGGCGTTGAGCCGGTCCAGCCCACGCCGCGGTCCGGCGGCATGGAGCACCTAGGCCACGGCATGGCGGACCGGGCTGACCCGGCTCCTTCGATGCCCGTGGTGAATGCCACCGCCCCCGTGCGTGAGCCCACGCCGCCAACGCAGCCGGGCGCGGCGGCTGCGGCGGCGATCATCTACGCTTGTCCGATGCATCCTGAGATCACTTCGGATGAGCCCGGTCAGAGATGCCCCCGTTGCGGCATGGCTCTCAAGCCCATTCCGCCCCCAACGGGAGCACCACGATGAGGACCGGGATCAGGCACGCCGGGCGCCTTCCGCTCGCCCTTGCCGCGGCTCTGAGCGGCTGCGCCACGATGAAGCCCGGCCTGGGCTTCGACGACGTGCGGAGCCAGGTCTCTGAGCGGGCCGGCGTGCGTACGCACTGGAACAACGGCACGTTGGCGGACGACGAGGCGCGTGCCGCCGTGGCCTCGCTGCTCGAGGCGGAACTCACCGCCGACGCGGCGGTGCAGCTCGCGCTGCTCAACAACCACGAGCTGCAGGCGGTGTACGAGGGCCTCAGCATCGCGCAGGCGGACGTGGTTCAGGCCGGGCTCCTGCGCAACCCCGTGTTCAGCGGTGAGGTGAGGTTCGCCAGCGGTGGGGGCGGTACGGCGGTCGTGCTCGACGTGGCGCAGGACTTCGTGAGCCTGCTGTCGATGCCCCTGCGCCGCGGGCGGGCGGAGGCGTCGTTCGAGGCGGCGAAGCTTCGCGTGACGGCGGGCGTGCTCGACATGGCGTACGAGGTGCGCACGGCGTTCTTCGACTACCAGGCCGCGGAGCAGTCCCGAGACATGCGGCGGACGGTGCTGGAGGCGACCGCCGCCTCGTACGACCTGGCGACGCGGCTGCGGGCCGCGGGGAACAACCGTGAACTGGATGTGCTGCGCGAGCGGACGTTCTACGAGCAGTCTCGCCTCGAACTCGCGCAGGCCGAGACCGCCGCGAGTCGCGAACGCGAACGGATGAACTCGCTCATGGGGCTGTGGGGCGAGCCGAGCGCGCGGTGGAGAGCCTCCGCACGGCTGCCCGCGCTGCCTGACGAAGCCATCTCGCTCGAGGGTCTGGAGAGTCGAGCGATCGGCGCGAGTCTCGATCTGGCGATCCTGCGCCGCGAGGCCGAGATCGCGGCCCGCTCGGCCGGGATCGCGCGGCCGTTCGCCTGGCTCGACGAAACGCAGGTCGGCATCGCCGGCGAGCGCGAGACAGAGGGCGGGTGGTCGGTCGGGCCTTCTGTCGCGTTGCCGATTCCGCTGTTTGATCAAGGTCAGGCCACGATTGGCGAGGCCCAGGCACGGTACCGGCAGGCGTCCGAGCGGCTGGTGGCTCGGGCGGTGGAGATCCGCGCCCGCGTCCGGGCCGCCCACGGCGATGTGCTGGCGGCCCAGCAGCGTGTCCGATTCTACGAGGGGGTCATCCTGCCCCTGCGTTCCCAGATCATCGAGCAGACACAGCTCCAGAACAACGCGATGCAGGTGTCGGCGTTTGAGCTGCTCCAAGCGAAGCGCGACCAGATCACCGCGGGCGGTGAGTATGTGGGCGCCCTGCACGACTACTGGCGGGCACGGGCGACCCTGGACTCGCTGATCCAGGGGCGAATGAGGTCGTTCCAGGAGGCCGCGTCGAGCGGCGAGAGCACGACGATGACGCCGGGATCCTCCGGCGATGGAGGACACTGATGAGCAGCAATGAGGCCGGGGCGGATCGTGCGCACGTCGGGTCCCCGCTCTCGCGTCGAGAGGTGTTGGGAGCGGGAGCCTTCGTTGGCGGGGCGTTCTTTCTGGCGGGGCGGGCCATCGCCGGCTCCCCGACGCGCGGCGTGGCGGCACTCTTGCCGCAGAGTGCGCGATCTCCGGCGGGCGCGGACGCCGCGCGGCGCAGGTCGCAGCCGGTCGGAGCGCACCAGCCGCCCGGCGAGCCGGGGAGCGACTACACGCCGGTGGTGGTCCCAAATGGATGGACCCTGCCCTACCGGGTCATTGACGGTGTCAAGGTGTTCCACATGGTCGCCGAGGACGTCCACCACGAGTTCGCTCCGGGCTTCAAGGCCCGCTGCTGGGGGTACAACGGCGGCGTGCATGGCCCGGTGATCGAGGTTGTCGAGGGCGACCGGGTCCGCATCTTCGTGACCAATCGCCTGATCGCGCCCACCACGATCCACTGGCACGGTGTGATCCTTGAGAGCGGCATGGACGGGGTCGGCGGCCTGTCCCAGAAGGCGATCCTGCCCGGCGAGACGTACATGTACGAGTTCACGCTGCGTCAGCACGGCACGCTGATGTACCACAGCCACCACGACGAGATGACCCAGATGGCCCTGGGCCTGACGGGCTTGATCGTCGTGCATCCCCGGAACCCGACCGGGCCGCGCCCCGACCGCGACTTTGCCCTCATGCTCCACGAATGGAAGATCGAGGTCGGGGCCGATCGCCCGGACCCCAACGAGATGACCGACTTCAACACGCTGACGATAAACGCCAAGGTGTTCCCCGGAACCCAGCCGCTCATCGTCAAGCGCGGCGATCGGGTCCGCATCAGGATCGGCAATCTCTCGGCGATGGACCACCATCCGATCCACCTGCACGGGTACGCCTTCACCATCACGGAGACCGACGGCGGGGTGATCCCGGAGTCGGGGCGGTGGCCCGAGACGACGGTGCTGGTCCCCACCGGCAGCACGCGCACCGTCGAGTTCGTCGCCGACAATCCAGGCGACTGGGCCATGCACTGCCACATGACGCACCACGTCATGAACCAGATGGGCCACGGCACGCCGAACATGATCGGCGTCGATGCCCGGGGCCTGGACACGCGCGTCCGCAGCCTCCTTCCCGGCTACATGACGATGGGCCAGGAGGGGATGGGCGGCATGACCGAGATGGGCATGGCCGTCCCACCCAACAGCATCCCGATGGTCGGCGGCATCGGACCCTACGACGAGATCACCATGGGCGGGATGTTCACGATCCTGAAGGTGAGGGAGAGCCTCTCCAGCTACGACCAGGACCCCGGCTGGTACGACGCGCCGGCGGGGACGATCGCCCAGGCTGCGCCCCCGGAGACACTCGCACACTTCGGGATCGCCAGCGATGGCGCGTCCGCTCCGCGTGCTCCATCCGACGCCATGCGTTCGTGGCCGCTGCCCCCGCCGCGAGGCGGGACGCAGCCGGCACCGACTCCGTCCCATCAGCACGGCCACTGATGTCAGTTCGGGTTGATGCGCACGATGCGAGCAACCGACCCAGTGCGTGGTGGCACCGGTTCCCACCAGCACCACCGAGGTGATCGTCGTAGTTGGGAATCCTATCGTCTCGAACGGGCGGCCGGCTCAATCTGAAAACCGTGCGGGCGCGCACAGCGACCGTCCGACACCTCTGGCCGAACGGTCGCCTGGGTTGATCGATCGTGCTGCTGCACCGGACGGTGATCCGGTTGCACCGGATGTCCGTGCGGAACAACCGCACGATCCCGCCGTTCGAGGTCGGGCCTCAGACCGTCGCGCCCGCCATCGCCTCGCACGACCTCGCGCACTTGCGGCACGCCTCGGCGCACTGCTTCATCATCGCGTTGCCCTTCGCGAGCCTGTCGCACGACTCGGCGCACTCGTTGCAGATGTCCACGCACTCCTTGCAGATGTGGGCGGCGTGCGTCGAGCCGCGGGCCATGAAGCAGGACGCCACGCCGCAGATCTCGGCGCAGTCCCGCATGATGCCCTGATGCTCGGGGGAAGCGTGCGGGCCGCCCATGTGCAGGCAGTTCGTGCCGCACTGGGCGCAGATCGTCGCGCACTCGCCGCAATCCTTCATACACGCGAGCGTGTCTTTGGAGGGAGCCTGGTAAGCCATGGGATGAACCTTTCGAACTGGCGAACACTGGGAACACGCACGCACAAGGTGCGCACAAGTCATCATTCACGATGCCGAGGCCAGGCGCGTGAGCCCTGCGTGAATCGACCTTCATCGAGGGACGTTTCCCAGCATCAACATCGCGCTCACGGCGCCGGGCCCGGCGTGCGCGTTCATGGTGAGCGGCCAGCGCCAGTGACTTCTGCTCTCTCCCCCGACGCCCTTCAAGACTCCCGAGAGGACGGCCTCGATCCGCCGCAACGCCCACGGCTCCCCACTGGCCATGACCCAGCGCGATTCCACCCCGTCGTGGCGGGCAATTCCGATCGGCGGCGGTGGCGGCGCGAATAGGCGGACCACGATCGAAGTAGATACCCCACAGGGTATACCATCCTAAAGGAGACTCAGCATGAACACGACGACCAAGGCGAACGACACGATCACACTTTCCATCGACGGCATGACCTGCGGGCACTGCGTGCAGGCCGTGACCAAGGCCCTTTCGGCGGTGCCGGGGGTGCAGATCCACTCTGTGGCGGTCGGGACGGCCCAGATTGAGGCCAAGGACGGGCGGGCGGCCGGTCAGGCCGTGGCCGCGCTTCAGGAGGCCGGGTATCCGGCGCGGGCCACGGCAGGCGAGCCCTCGG
>CAZHKB010000204.1:0-5500 GCA_964533405.1 uncultured Phycisphaeraceae bacterium
GACCGGGTCGGCCTTCGATGCCCATGCCTGGACCGCCGGTGAACATCATGCGATCGCCGCCGCCGCCGGGTCCGCCCGGGCCACCACCGGGTCCGCCCGTGCGCAACTCCACCATGCCGCCGCGGCCTCCGCCCTGCTGCTGCATCTGGGCCATCATGGCTTCCCAGGCGGGGTCGACGCGGCGCGTGGACGCGGTGGCGACGGCTTCATTGGCCCACTGCAGGTCGCGCTGGTCGAGAACCTGATCGCCGTTGAGGTCGGCGGACATGTCGCCGGCGGCGATCTTCTGGGCCCAGTTGGCCAAGTCGGCGGCATCGGCGATGCCGTCGCCGTTGGCGTCAACCCGCCCCGCGGTGCGGGCGTCCTGCATTTCCTGGCGCATGGTCTGTCCGGCGGAGCGCCACTCGAGTCGGCTCATCTGGCCGTCGCCGTCGGCGTCAAAGCGCTGGGCGACCATGGTCTGGAACTGCTCGCGCTGCTGCTGGCGCTGGGCGTCGACGCTGGCGCGCTCCTGGTCGGAGATGATGCCGTCCTTGTTGGTGTCGTAGTTTTCCATCTCCCACTGCTGGCGGCGGGCCTGGCGCTCGGCGCGGGCGGTTTCCATCTCGGCGCGTTCGGCATCGTTGAGCTGGCCATCTCCATCGCGATCAAAGCGGCGGGTCATCTCGGCCTCGGTCCGCTCGCGGATCATCTGCTCCATGCCGGCCCGGCGTTCCTCATCGGAGAGAACCCCGTCGCCGTTGGTGTCCCACTGGGCCTTCTGACGCTCCTCGAAAGCGGCCCAGGCGGCCCGCATCTCCTCGGGGTTGAGCACGCCGTCGCGGTCGGCGTCGAACTCGGCGGTGTACTGGCGGATCATGTCGCCGAAGGGGCCGCCCTGGCCCTGCCACTGGCGGACCTGCTCGACCTGGGGCTCGGGCTGCGGCTCGGGCTCGCGAACGACGGGACGCGGAGCCGGCGGCGTGGGGGGTGGGGCGAGAAGCGGCTCTTCCCTCGGGAGCATGGCGACCGCTCCGGCGATGAGCACGACACCCCCGACAGCGGCGGCGATGATGACAGGCTTCATGGTCCCAATCCCTTCAGACCCGACCGGGTCGGCGAACGTAATCCAATCATAGCGTGTGCCGTGGTCGCCGCGCTCCCAACAGAGATGCCAACGTCCCAGATTCCCGTCTATTGCCCGGACGGTCCATCGGTTGCGGGAGCGTCCGGAATCCAGATCGGCTGCGGGTTGGACGCACGGCTTCCGCCAGGGGCTCGGACCGAAATGGGCCGTCCTCATATGGACACCGCTCACACTGTGCCGGGCCTGACGGTTGGAAAACCCGCCCACCCGAGCTGGGGTGCGTCGTAGCGCAAGTTCTGCCTTGGCGAGCCGATCTTTGGCCTCTGGCGGGGGTTGTGACCGCTGGCGGCGGTGGTCCGGGTTGGCCGGGGCCGCGGGAGTTTGAAGGAGGTCGGGCGATGACGGCACTCACTACAGTCCGAGGCATGTCAGCCCCCGTGCCCCGATATCTGACGCACTGGCCCTACCTGCGGGTGTACCTGCTGCCGGTGGCGTTGATCGTGGCGATGGGCCTGCTTCGCATGTTCAGCGGGACGTACAAGGTGGATACCGCCCTGTACGCCGGCGTCGGGCTGCACATGTTCCGGGAGGGAACGTTCTGGACCCCCATGGCGGGCGACCTGCCCTACTTCAACAAGCCCCCGCTGGTGATGTGGATCCACGGGTTCTTCCTGAGCATGTTGGGCGTGGAGTTGTGGACGATCCGCTTGCCGCAACTCATCGCGGCGGCGGGGTGCGTGCTGATGAGCACACTGATCGCGCGGACGCTGAGCGGGCCGAAGGTGGGAATGCTGACGGGCTTGATCCTGGCGATCTCGTACCCGATGTGGATCCACCTGCACCGGGTGGTGCTGGACTACTGGCTGGTGTTCTTCATGCTGAGCGCGGTGTGGATGTGCATGGTCGGCGCGCTCAGGAGGCTGGAGGGGTGGATCATTCTGGCGGGCGTGCCGGTGGGCCTGGCGATGCTGTGCAAGCCGTTGTTCCCGATCCTGACGCTGCCGATCATGGGCGCGTGGATGGCGCTGGTGGGGCACCGGAAGGTGGCGGCGTGGGTGGGCGTGGCGATGGGGCTCGCGTTGCTGGTCGCGCTGCCCTGGCACCTGTCGATGATGGCGACGCACCAGGACGTGTTCCTGGATCAGTACTTCGGGCGCGAGGTGTTCGAGCGGGGGGCTGGGGACGGGGAGTTCCCGTCGGAGGCATGGTGGAAGTATGCGGGGATCGTGGCCGTGCAGTTCATGCCGTGGACGATCGCGCTGGCGGGTGGAGTGTGGGTGATCGCCAGGCGGATCGTGGCCTCGCGCGGGCGCTGCGTTCTGGAGGGATCGACCTATCCGGACGCGCCCCCGGAGGCGTTGCCCAGCGACCACTCGAAACTGCGGCCCGACCTGTACCTGCAGGCGGACGAGGAGCTGCCGATCGAGCAGCGGCCCAGGGCGGTGCTGAGCCGCGAGTGGCAGGCGATCGCGTTGTGCGTGGTGTGGAGCGTGCTGTGGCTGGTGCTGCTGAGCGCGTTCTTCGCCGACAAGCGCGACCGGTACATGATGCATGTGTGGCCGATGCTGGCGTGGATCGCGGCGTTGTGGATCGCGCACTGGGCGCCGATCTGGATCAGGAACACCGACTCGCGGTGGTACGGGCGGGTCGTGGGCGCGGCGTTCGCGTTGGGCGTGCTGGGCGCGGCGACCGCGGCGATCCCGCAGGACCCGACGCAGGCCAAGTGGCGGTCGCTGTATCGCTGGTTGGAGTCGCAGCGGATGTCGGGTCACGCGCCGGAAGTGTGGAACGGGTCGTTGCAGCCTTACGAGGCGGGCCAGTTGTACCTGGACGCCGGGGTGTGGCCCAGCGCGGTGTGGCGCGGCAAGGGCGAGCCGCCGCGGATCCCGCCCGAAGACGCGATCGTGATCTTCGATCGCGACCGCCTGGAGGCTCTCGCGCAGCTCGCTGGGAAGCCCGCGGAGTTGATCTTTGAGAGCGGGCCGGACAAGGAGGAAGGCGAGGCGCGGGCGCTGGTTGCGGTGCGATGGCAGGCGAGTTGGAATGAGACGCTGGCGCGAGCCCGGTGGGATCAGGTCGGGCCGAAGCGTTGAGCCAGTGCGTGGTCGCGCCGTCGACACAACCGTCCGCGCGAGCGGTGGGCCACCGTGCGTCAGGCCTTGCCGCGCGGACTCGCCGGTCGCGTGGGGTTTGTGGGCAGTGGCCGACCGCTTGCGCAGCCGTTTCTGTTGAGTCGACGCGCCGGCCCCTCTACTTCATAGCGCGTTCTGCGGCATCGACGACGTTGCGCAGGAGCATCGCGACCGTCATGGGACCGACACCGCCGGGGACGGGGCTGATGAATCCGGCGACGCGGGAGGCCTGCTCGAAGGCGACGTCCCCCACTGTTTTCATGGTGCCGTCGGCGGCTTTGATGCGGTTGACGCCCACATCCACGACCACGGCGCCGGGCTTGATCCACTCGGCGGGGACCAGGCCCGGCACGCCGGCGGCGGCCACCAGGACGTCGGCCGAGCGTGCGAGTTCCTCGATCCCCCAGGTGAACTTGTTGCAGGAGATGACGGTCGCCTCATGCCGCATGAGCAGCACCGCGATGGGCTTGCCGACCACGTCGCCCGCGCCGATCACGACGACGCGCTTGGCGTGGAGCTGAACGCCCGTGGACAAGATCATCTCCACGGTGGCCAGGGCGGTGCAGGGTGCGAGCGACGAGCGGCCATAGACGATGTTGCCGATGTTGGCGGGGTTGACGCCCTCGACGTCCTTCTCCGGTGCGATGCGACGCTGCACCTCGTACGCGTCAACGCCCTCGGGCAGCGGGAGATGGACCATGAGGGCGTGGACATCATCGAGGCTGGACAGCAGCAGAACCCGCCCCGCGATGTCGTCGAAGCCCGAGCCGTCGGCGAGTCTGTGCAGGCGGTACTCGATGCCCATGGCCTGGCAGGTCTTGGCCTGGTTCTCTGCATAGACGCGGGAGGAGTTGTCGGCCGACCCGACGAGGATGGCGTCGAGGCGGACCGACGCGCCCCGTGCGCGGAGAGCGTCGATGCGCTGCAGGAGACGGGCGCGGAAGGACTCGGCAAGAGCCTTGCCGTCGATGATGGTGGCTAGGGCGGGCACGCGGGGATGGTATCTCGTGACGGGGTTGGGAAGGCGTGCGGGGGAGCGCGAGTGCCGCGATGCTCAGCGGAGGCAGCTTGCCCACAATCTGTTCCGCCGAGTGCCTCGTCCGCTTCATCGCCAAGAGCCTCCTGGACCCGACCGGGGTCCTTCGGGACTCTCATAGGCACTGGATCAGGTTTCGGGGGGCAGGCCAAACCCGTCAGGCGGGATCAAATAGGGCGTGGTGCGCCATGCCGTGCGACCCTGCGGCGAGCCGTCGAGCGTGATCTTGCTTCCGGCGAAGCGCAGCCGCGAGCGATACTTGTGCCCCCAGACCGGAACCTCGCTGGTATCGAGAGAATCGGCAAAACCGATCACATCGATGCCGAACATGCCGCGTTCCGCCAGGCTCTGCATGTACTTCGCTGTCGCCGCATCAAACACCCGGCCCTCGTTCACCGTCGTCTGGCCGCAGCTCTCGGCCAACTCTGACCCACGCTGGACGAAGTAGTCCCTACCGGCCGGGGTGGTCGGGGTGAGGGTGGGAAACGCCGCGGGGAAGTGTGCTGTTTCCGCCAGCCAGCCATCGGGCTCGCTGCTGCCAGGCATCCGCCCGATCGTGCCACCAACCGGGTCCTTGCTCGCGGCGGTAATCCCTGCCTTGGCCAGGCCGACGCTGTTCATCACGCTGAAGTGTCCGGAGATATGGATGATGGCAACCGGCACCGTCGTCGAGACACGGTGGAGATCGGCCTTGGTCGGATGACGGCCGAGCACGGAATCATCGTAACCCATGCCGTAAATCCAGGCCGTCTGCGCGACGTCGGGCGACTTGGCGAAAACCTGAAGCTCGGAGACCATCGCATCAATGGTGTCCGCCTTGCCGTCGGGGGAAGGAAGTAGATTGGCTCCGACCGCCCGCGCCCCCAGTTGCATGAAGTGCGCATGACCATCAATGAAGCCCGGCATCATCGTCTGCCCGCTGAGGTTCTTGACGCTGGTCGCCGTTCCCGACAACTTCATGGCCTCGGCACGGTTGCCGGCGAAGACGATCCGACCCTCGTAAACGGCCACTGCCTCGACATAGGTCGGCGTGACGCCCTCCATGGTCAGGATGCAGCCGACGTAGATTGTGTCGGCGGATGGCGACTTTGCTTCCACATTTGGCGCGGGCTTGGTCGTTGCGGCACAACTTGCGATCACTCAAACCCCGCCGGCGAGAACTGCAATGGAAGTCCTTCGGTTCACTGGACGCTCTCATCGGGCGAGAGAATCAAGACGTGACCAACTCTACCTTCGTGAAAAAGTGGACAGCAGTGTGGCACTAGC
>CAZHKB010000205.1:0-5495 GCA_964533405.1 uncultured Phycisphaeraceae bacterium
GCCCGGTCTCGGCGGACCTGTTGAGAATGTCTTGGGCCCTGAGGCGCCGGTGGTCGGCGTGCGCGGGAGTCGCCGGCGCGAAGCCCGAGTTATCGGCGTGTGTGTTTAAACCTTCTCGGCCAGCGCGATGGGATTTCTGGGCGATTTGTGCGCGCCGAACATGATCCGGACAAAAAAGACCAGAATGTTGGGTACTCCATCGCGCGCTCGTGCGTTAGGATGGGAGTGTCGGGGGCTCGCGGGGTTGACGGTGCGTGGTGCGTGGGGCCGGGTGGGCGTGCGCACGCGCGGGAAGCGAGGCTTCATGGGACGAACCCTGCTGGCGGGCGTTGGCGATCGGCTTCGAGAACGGCGTTTCTTTAGCGGGAGCCGCTCGTGGGCGTACACGGCGTATGACCGCGCGCTGCACCGCTGGAAGCGTTTGCCGTGGCCCGCGCGGGGGCGCGTGTGCGCGGTGAAGGTCCGTGGCGTCGAGACCCCGGTGTACGCGCGGCTGGGGACGAGCGATTTCGAGGTGCTCTCGGTGCTCTTCGTGGGCGGGGAGTATGACCGGGTTCTCAAGGGCGACCTGGGCGAGATCAGGACGGTGCTTGACCTTGGGGCCAATGTAGGGCACACGGTGCGGCTGTGGCACTCGAGGCTTCCGGGGTGCCGTGTGGTGGCGGTGGAGCCGGACGCGGAGAACTTGAGGGTCTTGAGGCGGAACAGCGCGTACCCGGGACAGGCCGACGCGGTGGTGATCGAGGCGTGCGCGGCGGGGCGTGCGCGGATGGTGCGTCTGGATCGGCGCGGCGGCGGGGCGTGGACGTATGAGATGAGGGAGAAGGAGGGTGAGGGTGGCGAGTCGATCCCCGCGCTGACGGTGCCGCAGATCCTGGAGCGGGGGGGGGTTGATGGGATGGTGGACCTGGTAAAGTGCAACATCGAAGGGGCGGAGGTGGAGCTGATGGAGCACGCCAAGGAGTGGATCGGTCGCGTGCGGCATGTGGTGATGGACGTGCATAGGCCTTATGACGCGGAGCAGGTCTTGGCGCACGCGCGGGCGGGGGACCCGTCCAGAAGATGGAGCGTGGAGGATTGCGGGGGCAACTCGAGACGCCGGATGGTGCTGCTGAAGTCGGAGTAGGCACGACGGGGTGACGCTACGATCGTGCGCGGCTACTGAACGGCGGTTTGTGGTAGGGATTTCCGGAGCGTCCGGTGCGGCGTACGCGCTGCGGGTTTTGGAGTTGCTGGTGGGGGGGGGCATGAGGTCCACTGCGTGATCTCGGAGTATGGCAAGCGGCTGCTGTTTGATGAGGCGGGGATCAGGAACGCGAACTTCGCCGAGTTGTGTCCGGGGCTGGATGCGGCGGCGGTGGGGGCCGACGGGCGGAGCAACAGCGAGCGACTGGTGTGCCATCCGAACAAGGACGTGGGGGCGGTGATCGCGTCGGGGTCGTTTTTGCACGATGGGATGGTGGTGGTGCCGTGCTCGTCGACTTCGCTCGGGGCGATGGCGACGGGGGCGGGGAGCAACCTGCTCACGCGGGCTGCGATGGTGACGCTGAAGGAAAGGCGGACGCTGGTGGTGTGCCACCGCGAGACGCCGCTGAGCCTGATCGACATCGAGAACATGCGGACGCTGACGCTGGCGGGCGCGATCGTGTGTCCGACGAATCCGGGGTTTTATTTGGGGCCGAAGCGGGTGGAGGACCTGGTGGATTTCATGGCGGGCAAGGTGCTGGACCTGTTGGAGGTGCCGCACGAGTTGAGGACGCGGTGGGAGGCGCGTACAGAGTAAGGGGCCCGGGGCAGTGCCGGAATGAACGAGTCGGCGCGGCAACGCGGAGTCGCGACGGGGGCCGCGCCTCTGCGGTGAACCCTGCCGCGGACCCACCGCCCGCGCGGGAACAAAGTGCAATCCGTCTTACGCTGCCACGGAGCTCAGCGGGCGGGGCATGAGCGCGTTCTCGCCCGGCGGAGCCATCCTGTTCTCGCGGCATCCGGCCCACCAGGCGACCACCGACTGCTTTTCGCTCTTGTCGCCGAACCGGATCATGGTCGTCTGCACGCCCGGAATCGCGTTTACGATCGGGTCGAGGGGGCTCCGATTCTGGGCGAAAAAGGTGACCAGGCAGCCCCGCCCGAGGCGGGAGAAGTTGTCGAGAAATGCCGGGACGTCCCCCATGTGATTGATGACCTCGGCCGCCACGACCACGTCGAACTTGCCCATCTCCCCGGCCCAGGTCTGCTGCGCCAACTGCCCGGGCAGCAGGTCGAGGGTTGGGACGCGCTTTTTGGCCCGCTTGAAGGCGCGAGGTGAAGTCTCCAAGCCGGTGAGGCGGTCGCAGAGCCTGGAGAGATACTCGCTCTGAACGCCCTCGCCGCTTCCGACCTCGAGCATCGTGCCAACCCGACCGAACACCGACTCGAGCACGCGGTTGGTCTCTTGATGGCGGGGATGTTCGCCGGGCGCATCGATTCGCCACGGATCCTTGAGCATGTGCATGCGGTTGAGCTGCTTGAACGGGTCATTCTGGCCAGCACCGCCCATCACGAGCCGGTACCACACCAGCCGCTTGAGATCGCCCGGGTTCATGCGCATTAGTTCACTGAGTTTTCTCATCCTCGACCCTCTCAGGTACATGCTCAAACCGTTGTGACACGAGCGCGTTTTGGGCGGATAGTAGTCACCCGTCATCGGCATACGGCACCGAGGTGTGGAGGTTCGTGATCTGGCGGTGTGGAGGGTGTCGGGTCACGCGTCGGCGTGACCGGGTGTCGATAACCGACGCGGGCATCAGGTGAAGCCGTGGCGGCGCGGGCGGGCGGGCGACTTGGCGTCGATGACGGGCGTGGTCGCGGTGGGCCTTGGTGGCGCGAGTCCGTCCTCCTGCATGCCCCCAAGATGGAACTCGATCGCCTCGCGGAGGAGGCGTCGGCCGCCCATCGCGGTGCGCGAGGCGGCGGCGCATCCGGGCAGGTCGGGCACGTCGGCCGAGTATCCCGTGCTGGTTCGTTCGATGACCACCGCGTACTTCATTGGCCTTCCTTCTCGAGTCCGGCCTGCTTCCAGATGCTGACCAGTGTGCCGGGCGCGACATCTGCGCCGGGCTTGCCCGCGACGGTGACGCGCCCGGGTTGGGTCGGATGCTTGAACTGGCGGTGGCTGCCCCGGGTCGCGTGCAGCACCCAGCCCCCTCGATTCGGGCGTGTGATGACGCCTCGAACCTTCGTTCGGACATGAACCGAATCAGTTCCGCGCGCCCAGCGCGACCGGCTGGGGCTTGGATTGCACCGGGGCGGGGACAGCGGGTGACGATGGCGTCAGGGTCGCGCGGAACGCACGAAGCAGGCCCGCTCGATCAAGGCCGACCTCGGCCAGCTGCTTGGCGCGGGAGTCCTGGTAGATCCAGGAATCGGGCAGGCCCAGGCGGGTGATGCGGGGGGTTGCGGTGGGCATGTCGAGGGCCATGTCCTGGGCGGCTTCGAGGACGGCGGAGCCGAAGCCGCCGATCGTGGTGTGGTCTTCGAGAGTGACGATGGGGATGTTGTTGAGCAGCAGGTTGCGCAGGAGGGTGGAGTCGATCGGCTTGGCGAAGCGGGCGTCGAAGACGGCGATTCGGGCCAGTGATTCAGCGTCGAGGCAGAGGTCGGCTGCGGCTTCGAGGGCGGTGAGGGCGGGGGTGCCGTAAGCGAGGACGGCCAGGTCGGGCAGGCCGGGGAGGCCGGGGGGCGGAGTTGCGTCGTGGGTTGGACGCACCGATCGCTCCGAGCCGCGATGGGTGGCACGGGGATCGGTGGCACGGGGATCGGTGGCACCCAGGAGCCAGTCGAAGTCTGGGGTGAGGCAGCGGGCCTTGCCGAGTTCGAAGGCCGGGCAGTCGGTGCCGGAGAGCATCGTCGAGACGACATCGCGCGGGTAGCGGACGGCTGAGAGCCCATCATCGAACGTGCGCATGAACTGGAGGCAGGCGCGGAGCGATGGCTCATCGATGGCGGCCATGAGGCACGCGCCGGGCAGCGTCCTCAGCAGGGAGACATCGCAGAAGCCGTGGTGGACCGAGCCGTCGCCGCCGACGAGGCCCGCGCGGTCGAGGCAGAGGCGGACGGGCAGGCCCTGGAGGGAGGCTTCCTGGAAGGCCTGGTCGAAGGCGCGCTGCAGGAATGTCGAGTAGACGGCCAGGAAGGGTCGGAAGCCGGTTTTGGCCAGGCCCGCCATCATGTCCAGCGCGTGAGACTCGCAGATGCCGGTGTCCCAGGCCCGCTCGGGGAAGTCGGTGAGGATGCGGGTCAGGCCGGTGCCGTCGGGCATGGCGGCGGTGGCGGCCACCACGCGATCGTCCCGGGTCATCATGTCGTGCATGATGTCGCCGAAGGCGGTGGTGAACGAGCGGCCTTCGGTCTTGAGTTCGACCCGGCAACCCTCGGCGACCAGACCATCGGGCGTTGCGCCGGTCGCGGAGCCAAAGCCCGCGCCGGTGCCGGTGTCGCGGACCTGCGTGTCGGGCGTGTTGAACGCGGGCGGCGAGTGGAACTTGGAGGCGTCCTGCTCGGCGAAGGCGTAACCCTTGCCCTTGACGGTCTTGACGTGCAGGACCATGGGGCGGTCGAAGTCGCGGGCCTCGGCCAGGAACTCGATCAGGGTGGGGAAGTCGTGGCCGTCGATGGGGCCGACGGTGAGCAGGCCGAAGTGCTCGAACCAGGCCCCCTCGGCGATCATGGCCTTTGTGGCCTCGCCCGCGAGGTGGTAGGCCTCATGGATGAGCGAGCCGCCGGGGAGTTTGTTGAGGACTTTCTTGGCGCCCTTCTTGAGGTCGCCGTAGAGATGGGAGAGTCGTACGCGGTCGAAGTACTGGCTGACGGCGCCCTGGGGCTTGGAGATGGACATGCCGTTGTCGTTGAGGACAACCAGGAACTGGCGCTTCAGGGTGCCGGCGTTATTGAGGCCTTCCATGGCGACGCCGTTGACGATGGAGGCGTCTCCGATCAGGGAGACGACGCGACGGCCCGAGGGGTTGTCCCTGGAGTGGAAGGCGTCGCAGCGGAGGGTGTCGCCGCGAGCCATGCCGACGGCGGTGGAGATGGCGGTGCCGGCGTGCCCGACGCGGAAGAGGTCGTAGGGGGATTCGTTGGGCTCGGGGAAGCCCGACATGCCGGCGCGGGTGCGGAGGGCGGGGAGAAGATGTTGACGACCGGTGAGCAGTTTGTGGGGATAGCACTGGTGGCCGACGTCGAAGAGGAGGCGGTCGCCGCCGGTGGGGGCGGCGCTCGCGCCGGAAGCCGGCGCGTGGGGTTCGGGCGAGAAGTCAAAGACGTAGTGGAGGGCAATGGTGAGTTCGACGACGCCCAGGTTGGGGGCCAGGTGCCCGCCGGAACGGGAGACCTGGTCGCAGATGGCCCGGCGCATCTCGCTGGCGAGTTCGGGCAGGCGCGTGATGGGCAGCGCCTTGAGGTCGGTGGGTGACTTGATGGAGGCCAGCAGGGGTGTCGCGGCGTTGGGAGTGGGGTTG
>CAZHKB010000206.1:0-5411 GCA_964533405.1 uncultured Phycisphaeraceae bacterium
CCCTCGCACGGACGCCCCATGCCCACCACCACCTCCCCCACCCAGCAGGTCGAGATCAAACGCGTCATGCCCGACTCTCCCCTCATCGACCTCATGGGGGGCGCCCAGCGGATCGAGTGCCGGGTCCACACCCACGGCTTCGTCGCGCTGACCGACATCATGCCCCGCATGGTTCCCGCCAACCAGACCGCGGACTCCGCCATCGTCCAGGCCGCCCGCGTCTCCTATGGCCAGGGCACCAAAAAGGTCTCCGAGGACCGCGGCCTGGTCCGCTACCTCCTGCGCCATCGCCACACCACCCCCTTTGAGATGGTCGAGCTCAAGTTCCACATCGCGATGCCTATCTTCATTGCCCGCCAGTGGATACGCCATCGCACCGCCAACGTCAACGAGTACTCGGCCCGTTACTCCATCATGCCCGACCGCTTCTACGTCCCCAGCCTCGAGGACGTCCGCAAGCAGTCCCGCGCCAATCGCCAGGGCGGTGAGGAAAAATTCGACGCCGCCGCCAACCCGGACGAGGCCCGCACCGCCGAGGAGTTCCTCGACTACCTGAAGGAGATGGAGTCGGCGTACATCAAGTACCTGAGCCTGACCGACAAGGGCGTCAGCCGCGAACTGGCCCGCATCGGTCTGCCGGTGAACATCTATACGGAGTGGTACTGGAAGTGCGACCTACATAACACCTTGCGATTCCTGTCGTTACGCATGGACCCCCATGCCCAGTCCGAGATCCGCGACTACGCGAACGCCATGGCCGCCCTGATCGAGCCGCTGGCCCCAGTCACGATGGAGGCCTTCCGGGACTACGAACTCGAGTCGGTCCGCCTCACCCGGCTGGAGGTCGAGGCGATCCAGTCAGCCGCGGCCGGCGGCGATGGAACACTAAGGTCTGATAACCAGAGGGAACGGGCCGAGTGGGACGCCAAACGGGCCCGGCTCGGGCTGGATCGGCGTCCGGAGCCAGGCTGACCCCATAGCCGTGAGCCTGCGCCGCCCTCTCGTGAAATCTTCATTCAAGCGATATTTCGGACTGAACGCCGCAGTTCGCGGCATGGCAAAGCCCCCCGTGAATCGAGGGGTTTTCGTTTTTTCCGGACGTTTTGGTGGCATCTCGCGTGAGTGGAGGCACACTTTGGACGCTAAACGGTTTGCAAGCGGGGTGAATCCGACCCGTCTTGGCTCCGTCCGAAATCCAATCCCTCTGTAGGCGCGCCGAAATTCCGGTGCGGCGGGCGTTTTTGGGCTTGCATCGAAGCCCGAGAGCGTCTATCTTTCATCTCGTCGCCCGTTGGTTCGGGCGCAAAGAGATGCGTCGAGGTTGGGGGTCGTGCCCCACTCGCAAGTGTTTACTGAGGAGTAGGAAGATGAAGAATGCTCTCGCTCTCGTCGCGATCGCTGGCCTCGCCAGCCTCGCCACCGCCCAGACGGCCAACGTCGTTGTCACCGCCAACGGCGGCGCCAACGCGGTGATCGCCCCCGGCGGCGTCGTCAACGTTGCCGTCACCATCGCCCACAACCAGTTCTCCGTGGCTGGCATCCAGGGCGGCTCGATCGTCGCTGGCAACGCCGGCGCCGGCGGCAGCTTCGCCACGAGCATTCCCGCAGGCGCGCTCGTGGTGCTCGGCTCGTTCAGCGGCGGCAGCCGCACGGGCGTTGACATCGCCTTCACGCCCCCGGGCTTCACGGGCGGCTTTGCGGTTCCTCCCTCCGGCACCAACCCCATGCCGGTCTTCACCTACGACATCACCGGCCTCGCCGTCGGCACCTACAGCCTGAACTGGGTTTCCCCCGCTTCGGCCCCGAACGTCCGCCTCTATGCCACCGCCGGTTCCACCAACTTCCTCGAGGCCCAGTCGACCTACACCGGCGCCACGATCACCGTGATCCCGGCCCCCGCTTCCCTCGCCCTCGTGGGCCTGGGTGGCCTGGTCGCTGGCCGTCGCCGTCGCTAATCCCGACGAACCCCACGCTGATGGTGGGTCCCACTTGACGGTGGGCACGACATGAACCTTCGCAACGCCCCCCGCACCATGCGGGGGGCGTTGTCGTTCACATCCAGCAATTATCCCATTTCATGCTGCTTTCTGCGGCACTTTCAATGGGATGCTCCCATCAGCCCAGCATATCCGCGTGTGGTGCGATGGGCGATCGATGCGGTGCATGGTCCCTGGAGCGTTGGGCTCTCCAGACCAAGGTAAATCCGCACTTCTCAGAAGAAGAGAGATGAAGACGATCCTTGGACTTGTGGGCGTGGCTGGTCTGGCCTGCGTCGCCAACGGGCAGGTCGCCACCGCGACCGTCACCACGACCGCCAACGGCGGGGCCGCGGCCATCGTCGCCCCCGGCACCACGGTGACCATCGCGGTTCGTATCGCGCACGACCAGTTTTCCGTGGCCGGCCTCCAGGGCGGCACCATCGTGCTGGGCAACGCCGGCACGGGCGGCAACTTCGCCACCACGATCCCGGGCCTGCCCACGGTCAACATGGGCTCGTTCAACGGCGGCAGCCGCACGGGCGTCGACTTCGCGTTCACACCCCCGGGCTTCATCGGCGCTACGACTCCCCCCTCCGGCTCCAACCCCATGCCGGTGTTCACCGACGACATCACCGGCCTGGTCGCCGGCGTCTACACGATCAACTGGGTCTCCCCCGGCACCGCCCCCAACGTCCGCCTTTATGCCAGCATCGGTTCCTTCTCCTTCGTTGAGGCCGCCTCGACCTACGTCGGCGCCGTCATCACGGTGACCCCCGCGCCCGGCTCCCTGGCCCTGATCGGCCTGGGTGATCTGGTTGCCGGGCGTCGCCGTCGCTGATCTGGACCTTTCTGACTTATCGGTAGGCACGACGACGCCGCGCCCCCCGCCATCCGGCGGGGGGCGCTGTTGTTTTTGGCTGCGCACCGGCAACTTCCTGGTTATCGGGCGCGGTCCATGGCGTGTGGCGGCGAACCCGCCGATCGTCCCCCTGACAGACTGACGAAATCCGGCGACTTCGTTCGTGGAGGGGCGGGAGTTCGCGCGAAGTAAAAGGATTTTGGCCTGATGGGTTGCAGGATCGGAAAGGCGGGGCACCTTTGGACTACTTGGGGCGAAAGTGGTTCGCCCCTGAATGAATGCGGTATTCGGGGGCATCCCCAAGTCAGACTGACTTTTCAGAGGAGTAGGAAGATGAAGAAGGTTCTCGCACTCGTCGCTGTCGCTGGCCTCGCCAGCATCGCCACCGCCCAGACCGCCATCGTCAGAACCACCGCGAACGGTGCCGCTTCTGCGACCATTCCCCTGGGTGGCAAGGCGATCATCGCGGTCACCATCGCCCACAACCAGTTCTCCGTGGCTGGCATCCAGGGCGGCTCGATCGTCGCTGGCAACGCCGGCGCCGGCGGCAGCTTCGCCACGAGCATTCCCGCAGGCGCGCTCGTGGTGCTCGGCTCGTTCAGCGGCGGCAGCCGCACGGGCGTTGACATCGCCTTCACGCCCCCGGGCTTCACGGGCGGCTTTGCGGTTCCTCCCTCCGGCACCAACCCCATGCCGGTCTTCACCTACGACATCACCGGCCTCGCCGTCGGCACCTACAGCCTGAACTGGGTTTCCCCCGCTTCGGCCCCGAACGTCCGCCTCTATGCCACCGCCGGTTCCACCAACTTCCTCGAGGCCCAGTCGACCTACACCGGCGCCACGATCACCGTGATCCCGGCCCCCGCTTCCCTCGCCCTCGTGGGCCTGGGTGGCCTGGTCGCTGGCCGTCGCCGTCGCTAATCCCGATCTCCGCATGATCGTGGGTTCTCAGTAGACACTTGCAACGCCCCCCGCCCCGTGCGGGGGGCGTTGTCTTTTTGAAGTTGATGGTGGAGTTAGAAGTTTGCGGGCGTGCGGCGCGGGAATCGGTTACATTATGTAACCTGGTGTGGATCGGGGCGTCGCGTGCCGCATTGGTGGTTTGGCGAACCGGCCGCGATTGCGCCTCATCGGTGAACGCGTCAAGGGGAGCTTGATGCGCACGATCACGCCGACAACGGTGGTTGCGGTCGGGGCGGGGATGCTCTCCTCGCTCGCCTGCGGCCAGACCGCCTTGGTGAGGACGACGGCGAACGGCGGAGCGTCCGCGGCGATCCAGACCGGAGAGTCGGTGACGATCGAGGTGAACGTCTTGCACGATCGGTACCTCGTCGCGGGGCTCGCGGGGGGATCGTTCATCACCGGCAGCGCCGGGACGACCAGCGGCTTCCAGACCCCGCTCACCTACGGCCCGACGATCGTGCTCGGGTGGTTTGAGGGTGGTAGCCGCGTCGGCGCGGACATCGCGTTGGTTCCCGACGGCTTCATGATGGGGCCCCCGTACCCCTCAAACCTGAGCCCCATGCCCGTCTGGCGTTGCGAGATCGTGGGGCTGGAGCCGGGCGAGTACGCGGTCGGCTGGCACGCGCCCCGGCCTCCGCCCCCAATGAACGTAACGCTGACGCAGCCCGGGGTGTTCGACGTGGTGTGGGTGCCGACGGCCTCGAGCCCGAATGTGCCGCTGTACGCGAGCATCTCGTCGTTCAGTTTCACGGAGGCGCAGACGACGTACATCGGGGCGCGGATCACGGTGACTCCGGGGGTGAGCACGGCGTGTGCAGTGATGGTGGGCCGTGTTGGCGGCGTGTGGCGGCGACGGCGTGGGTGAGTTGAGCACCAGTCGACGCGAAGGTGGGGTGGAAAGAGGCAAGAGGCGGCGTGGTTGCGTGGACTGGTCGCACCCTCTGATGTGCCCGGTCGGCATCCGCGCGTGCAACGACGCGGGCTCGCTCAGAACTTGAGCACCGAATGCACCTCCCCAAACTCCGCGACCCGGTGGCGGCCCCTCAGCGAGCCCAGTTCGATCAGCACCGTGAGGCCGACGATGTCGGCCCCGGTCTTCTGGACCAGTTGCGCCCCGGCCCGCAGCGTGCCGCCGGTGGCGAGCAGGTCGTCGACCAGCAGGGCGCGGGTGCCCTTGGACAGGGCGTCGGCGTGGATCTCGAGGCGGTCGGTGCCGTACTCGAGGGCGTAGTCGACGCCATGCACCGTCCGCGGGAGTTTGCCCGGCTTGCGGATCGGCACGAACCCGGCCGACAGGGCCTGGGCGATGGCGGTGCCGAAGATGAACCCGCGGCTCTCGGCCCCGACGACCACATCCACGCGCCGGCCGCGGTATGGATTGGCCATGAGCTCAACGGCCAGGGCCAGGGCGGCCGCGTCGGCCAGCAGCGGCGTGAAGTCCTTGAACGCGATACCCGGCTTCGGGAAGTCGGGTACGTCGCGGATGAGCGCGGCGAGGCGGTCGAGTTGGGCCTGCATGGGCAAGAGTAGGAAGAGACGCAGAGACACAGAGACGAAGTGCGGCGAAGCGAGCGGGGCTGGGGCCGATCAAGGTCAACGCGGTCGTGGTC
>CAZHKB010000207.1:0-5319 GCA_964533405.1 uncultured Phycisphaeraceae bacterium
GAACATGCCCCGATGAAGAAATCCCTCATCGTGGCGGCGAGCTCGCTCGCTTGCTCCATCGGGTTCGCCGTGGCGGACCCATACCCCTACGAAGCCGATCCTATCCCGGGTGGTGGTGCCTGCGCGCTTGCGTCGGGATGCCTCCAGGCCCACGGCATCACCTACGTCGACTACGACTGCCAGCGTTGCTGCGACGCGAACTGTCCGGCGGGGTTGAACAACTGCTACAACGCGTGCTGGAACTCGTTCTGCCGGTACACGAACCCGCCACCGGCTTCTGGCTGCCCCGTGGTGTGAATCCAGACACCAGTCGTCCAGCGCCATCGCGACGAATGGGAGCAATCCGTGCGCAGCATGTACAAGGCTGGTATTGTTTTGGCGTGCATCGCGTGTGCTGGTGTGACCGGGTTGCTCGTGGCCAGATCGTCCTCCCAACGAACGGAGCGATTGGCCCGCATCGAGGCTGAGGCCGTGCAGCTCGCCTCGGCGGCAGGGATCTCGCTCGATGCCTCTCGCCAGATTGTGGGCATGGGAGAAGTTCGGCTGGCCAATGTGCGCGATGCCGATCATCTCCGGGAAATCGTGATGTCTTTCGAGCGTTTTGCGGGAGCGGACCGCAGGAAAGTGGCCAGTTACTGCGTGGCGTACATGGTGGCTCCCGGGCTGTATGACCTTGGTCCAGAGCATCGAGACGTCGCGCGGATCGCGATCAAGTCGATCCTCGCAGAGTACGTCGAGGATGATCAGATCGTCGGTATCGCATACGCGACCGCAGCGGGGCTGGGACTTCGCGATGATCCGTACGTCGTCTCGTTGGCGAACCAGACCTTGGCTTCGTCGACGGTTGGTGAAGGAGTAAAGCGTTTTGTGTCGCGGGCCATGTTCCCGCCTGCCTCGGAGGAGGCGGGTCCAGACGCGACCGAGGGTTTATGAACGAACAGCGACCGCCAAGCAAGGCTTTCTCCCTGATCGAGATGCTGGTGGTGATCGCGATCATCGTCGTGGTGGTGGCGATTACCATCCCCGTGCTCGGGCATGTCGGGCGATCGGGACAGCGGGCCGCCCGCGGAGCGAACCTGCGCATGATCGGCGTGGCACTGGCGGCGTACCGCACTGCGCACGTCGAGTTTCCTGCCGCCACGTTGATCCCGTTGCCATGGGTGGATGAACGACCGCTCTCGGAGCCGCTTGAGCCCTTCCTCGACGCGCCACGCCCGGAACGGCTCGCCTCCGGCGAGTATGTCACCGGTGCGCCGTGGCGATGCCCCGCCGATCCGGGCTTGCACCGCGTGATCGGAACGAGTTATGAGTACCGGCTTAGCCTGCTCGCGATGGTGCTGGCGGTCGATGGCGAGCCGCATCCATGGAGGGCGGCGTCGGCCATGGCGGATGCTCCCGCCAACTCTCCTCTCGTGGCCGATGCCTCACGAAGTGCCATCCAGGCCACGAAGGTTGACGATCGCCAGTGGCATCCGCCTACGCAACCGGGGAGTCGGCAGGCCGTCTTTGCCGACGGACGCGTTGAATCGATCCGGTGAGGACTCTCGGAAAGGGCGCGGTTGCCCGTGGCCGCGCTGTCACTACGATGCGGCTCTCCGAGGAACCGCCATGATCACGCGCCCCTTCGACCGCCGTACCGATGAGACGCTCCGCTCGCTGGAGGCCGGGGGGCAGTACAAGCACCTGCGGATACTCGAGGGGCCGATGGGGGCCGAGGTCCACATCAAGGGGTACGGCAAGTGCCTGTGCTTCTGCTCGAACAACTACCTGGGGCTGGCCAACCACCCGGAGGTGGTGGAGGCGGGGATCGAGGGGCTGCGGAAGTACGGCGCGGGGACCGCGTCGGTGCGATTCATCTGCGGGACGTTCGACGCCCACGAGATGCTCGAGGCCCAGATCGCCCGGTTGATGGGGACCGAGAGCTCGTACACGTTCGTGTCGTGCTGGACGGCCACCGAGGCGCTGTTCCCGACGTTCTGCGAGGCGGGCGACTACATCCTGTCGGATGCGCTGAACCACGCGTGCATCATCGACGCGATCAGGCTCACGCCCAGCATCAAGAAGGGCGTGCTGCGTGGCGTCTACAAGCACTCAAACCTGGCCGACGCGCGGGCGCGGCTGCAGGAGGCGCGGCAGAACCCGGAGGTGACGGGGCAGATCTGGGTCATCACCGACGGCGTGTTCAGCATGGAGGGGGACATCGCCCACCTGCCGGGCTTGAAGAAGCTGTGCGATGAGTTCGATGCGATGCTGGTGGTGGACGACTCGCACGGCCACGGCGTGATGGGCCCGACGGGGCGCGGCACGCACGAGCACTATGGGATGCTTGGTGGCTCAGCCTGGCAGCCTGACCACGGTTTGGAGGGCCGTCAACCGGTGACCGGAACGGGGCTGCGCCCTGTGCAAGGCGTGCAAAGCCGCGCCGCCGAAGGCCTTGCCCCCATCGACTTCTTCACGGGCACGCTGGGCAAGGCGCTGGGCGGCGCGGCGGGAGGGTTCATCGCGGGGCCAAGGCGCGGGACGGAACTCCTGATCCAGCGGGGGAGGCCGACGCTGTTCTCCAACGCGCTGCCCGTGACTGTGGCCTGCTCGGCGAGCAAGGCCATCGAGATCCTGCTGCGAGAGCCGCAGCGGGTGCAGAAACTCAAGGACAACACGGCGTACGCGCGGAAGGCGATCGGCGAGGCCGGGTTCAAGGTGCTCGAATCACCCACGGCCATCTGCCCGATCATCGTTCACGACACGGCCAAGGCGATCGCGATGAGCAAGCGCCTGCTGGAGCTGGGCGTGTTCGTGATCGGGTTCGGCTATCCGGTGGTGCCGGA
This sequence comes from uncultured Phycisphaeraceae bacterium, assembly GCA_964533405.1. Classification (GTDB taxonomy): domain Bacteria; phylum Planctomycetota; class Phycisphaerae; order Phycisphaerales; family UBA1924; genus JACKHA01. The sequence goes on from CAZHKB010000207.1 coordinate 2,826, forward strand.
GGGCGAGGCCCGGCTGCGGGTGCAGATCTCGGCCGCGCACACGCGAGAGCACATCGACACGCTCGTCGGAGCCTTGAAACGACTCTAGCGGGCGTTGCCGTGTCCGCCCAATGGCTTGGTGAACAACAAACCGCCCCGGGCAATCCGGGGCTCGCTTGCGTGTCTTAGGCTGCGACTGGAGACCCGCCGACCGGCAAGCTGATCCGAAAACGGACGCGTGGGCGGCGGGTGTCGCCTACTTGCCCATCACGAACCCGACCACGCCGCACACGAGCGTGAAGACGCCCAGGCCTCCGACGACGGGCCAGAAGTTCTGGGCCAGGGTGTCCATCAATCCGCCCGACATGCCCGAGATGCCAAAGACGCCGACCGCGATCGCCAGCGCGAGCGAGACGATCATGCCCAGGGCGAGGCCGCCAGCCAGACCCCAGCCCTTGGGATCGTCGGCTTCCATGGCCATCATGTGGACCTGGCCGCCGCCGGAGGTCTCGGCAACTTCCGCGCCGGTGGACTCGAAGAGAGCCCCCGCGTTGTCGCTGGCGGTGGCGGACATGGTGTCCTGCTGGTCGCCGCCGTAGACATTGCCCAGGATGTCGGCGCCCAGCGAGGTGTCGTCGGCCTCGCGAGCGGCCTCGAGCAGGCCCGACCCGCCGGAGCCGCCCTTGTCGGCGAACTCGACGTTGCGGGCGGCGTTGGCGTGGGTCTGGGCGTTGGGGTCGGCGACTTCGAGGTCGTCGTCGAAGATGGAGATGCCGGAGGCTTCCTTCCTGACGCCCACATCGCCCGCCAGGCCGAAGCCCGAGCCCGAAGCCCCCATGGCGTTGGAGCCCGAGGAGGCCAGCGAAATGGGCTCGAGGTCGACGCCGCTGCCCAGGCCCAGCGAGGAGTCGTCGCCGCCGCCGTCGCCCGCGACGAGGTCAACCTGGTCGCGCTTGAGCATGATGCGGTCGCGGTCGCGGAACTCCTGCAGCTGGCCGGAGGCGACCATTTGCTTCACGGCGTCCTCGGACTGCCCGAGTCGCTTGGCGGCTTCATCGAGCGTGTAGAACATCTTGGCCATCGCGACGATCTCCGGAAACGGGCTGTGTACCCCGAGCGAGCGTGAGGTTCCGAGCGGGTCATCCAGGCGAGTCAGAGGCGAGAACCCGGTGCCGCAGCGGTCCTGGCGTCGCCGGGTGGCGAGCAGGGGTCCGGGCGGGAACGACCACCCGAGGGCATGGCCCCTGGGTGGGATGGTGATTGTAGCACAAAGCCCGCGCACGACGCGAGCAAGGAGGGCGGCTCGGGCCGGGCGCGGGTGTGGGAACCGGGTTCCCTCAATCGGGTATACGCGGGGTAAGCGGTTGGTGTTGCGGGGGTTATGGGGCGGGGAAGGGCGCACTACCTCGCGCCGCGTCGCGGGGTGAACGCGCGGTGCAACCAGGTTGTGGACACAGATCGGGGCGAGGACGCCCCGTCTCGCTACTTGGTGGGTGGCTTGTCCGCCCCGTTGCACGCCCGCATCGCACCCGGCCCCAGCGTGATCGCGTTCTTGCCCAGGCGCTTGGAGTCCAGCGCGAGCTTGTCGGCGCGGTCCAGGAGTTCTTCGACGGTCGCGCCGTCCCAGGGGTAGGTGGCCAGGCCGCCCGAGACCGTGAGGGTGCCGGGGGCCTGCTCGCCCAGTTTGGGGAAGCGGTGCTCCCAGACCTGCTTCTGGAACCGCTTGGCGATGTCGAAGAAGGAGGTCGGGTGGCGGCTGCCGGCCTCGCGCGGGCCTGTGGGTTCGTAGAAGACGACGGCGAACTCGTCGCCCCCGATACGGCACACGCGGTCGGTCGGGCGAACCGTGGATTGCAGCAGGCGGACCGTTTCAACCAGAATCTCATCGCCCGCAGAGTGCCCGAACTTGTCGTTGTAGATCTTGAAGTCGTCGATGTCGAAAACCAGGAGAGTCAGGTTGTGGCGCCCGTCGCGGCTCTTGGCCAGAGCCGCGGCGAAGAAGCGGTCGAAGTAGCGACGGTTCCACGCGCCCGTCAGAGGATCGCGGTACGCGTCCTCACGCAGCTCGGCGTGCTGAATGCCCAGGCGGAGCCAGGAAGCGAGCCAGTCGCCGTGGCGCTGGAGGTCGGCGGCGGGGATGGTGTCGGCAACCAGCAGGCCGAAATCGTGCGCGCCCCAGCGGACGGGCACAGCCGACGCGGTGCGGGCGTCGGGCGCCGTGCCGGGGGGGATGAGGTCGAGCGAGCGGTGGCCCAGGCGGGCGCGGAGGAGTTCGAGGGCGAGCGGGCGGGGGTCGCGGCCCCGGATGACCTCGGCGACCAGGTGCTCATCGCCAACGCCCAGGCGCGCGGGCTTGCGCTCGAGGAGTTGGCGGTCGGGGTCGGCGTCTGATTCCGAGCGGGCCGGCTCGGAGCGGGCCCGCTCGGGCTTGGGAAGCGTCGGTGGCGCGGGCTGGGCGGCGCGCGGCGTCGGGCGTGTGACGCCGTTGGTCGCGGGGGGTTCCGCGGTGGGGGTG
>CAZHKB010000208.1:0-5269 GCA_964533405.1 uncultured Phycisphaeraceae bacterium
AGTGCGGCCGGGGGCCAGCGGAACATCGCCGGAGGCCCCGGAAGAGGATTCGGAGGCCGGCGAAGAGGCCGCGGGGCTGCCGCTGACGATCACGCTTCGAGACGGGCGGGTTATTGAGACCGGGCGCGGCACCGTGCCCAAGCGGTCGGCGTTCGCGTGCGGGAGTTGTGGTCTCCGCTCCGACCTGCTCAGCAGCGTCAAGGGCTACACCGACCGCGCCCGGATGGAATCCAAGGACGCCACCGCCCAGCGGTCGCTGCCCGTGATGGTCTACGTCTTGCAGTGTTACGACGCGGCCCGCGATGCCGAGGGGCACCCCTACGGCGGGCGATACTTCAAGGTCCCGGATGCGGGAGACATCGAACGCATGATCGCCGCCGAGCGCGAATGGAACGCGCGGCGCGAGGCCGACCTCAAGGACTTCTGGCCTCGCTCGGCCTTGCCCTACACATGGATGACGCACCACCTCAACGGTGGCATCCCGAACTGGGGCTACACGCATTGGTACAAGTTCTTCAATCCCCGGCAGTTGCTCATCCACGGGTCGTTGCTCTCCGCCATTCTCTCAATCGGTACGCGGTACACACAGGGCGCGATCGAAGCATCGCTCTCGGCGTTCCAGCAGTATTTGCAGAATCAATCCATGCAGTGTCACTTTGACGACACCCGGGATGGTCTCGCAGTGGTCTTCGCTAACGCGAACTTCAGGCCACGGCAACAGCCACTCGAAAACAACTTTTCCGCCCCGATGGGTCGGGGTAACTGGACCGCTTCGGCGCTCGGCGTCATTGAAGGAATGACGTGGGCCAAGAATCCCGATGACACGCTGTTGGACGCGGAAGGCGCGAGTGACAAGGTCGCCATGCCCGACGGGATTCTGCCGGGCGCACGCGTCATGTGTCGGTCCAGCACCGAGCCAGTGGAGCCGGAACGCTCCTTTGACTTGGTCATCACCGATCCTCCGTTCGGCGACAACGTGTTCTACGGCGATCTCTCCAACTACTTCCACGTCTGGCTTCGGCTGGCTTTGAGAGGTCGTTACCCGGAGCAGTTCGGCCCCGAGTACGTGCCGCGCTCACAGGAGGCAGTGTCGGATCGTTCGCGGTTCCCCAGAACTGACGAAGAGAGGGGCATGATCGCGGCGAACGCGGCGTATCAGGGCCTTTTGACCGCGTGCTGGACGGAGGCGGGCCGCGTGATGAAGGATGGGGGCATACTCGCTTTCACCTTCCACCACAGCGCCGATGAGCCGTGGATGTCCACACTCGAAAGTCTCTTCGATGCAGGCTTCCTGCTGGAAGCGACGTACCCCATCCGCAGCGACGAGACCAAGGGCGAGGGCGGACAGTTTGGCTCGCGCAAGATCGAGTACGACATCATCCACGTCTGCCGCAAGCGGCTGGAAGAGCCCAAGCCGGTGTCGTGGCCGAAGATGCGGCAGTGGGTCAAGGCTGAACTAGCTCGCCTGCGCCCGCTGCTGGAGTCGTACAAGAGCCGCGGCCTGCAAGATGCCGATATTCGCGTCATCTTGCGCGGAAAAGCACTCGAGTTCTACAGCCGCCACTACGGCAAGGTGCTGGTCTCGGCACCGGGCGGTGAGGACGGCCTCGGCGCGGACATCTCGCTCTCGATCCGCGACGCGCTGCTGGGCATCAACATGCTGCTCGACGAGAGCGGCAGCCAGCCGGGCGACGCGGCGCGGCCACCCTCCATCGTGCAGCCGATGGTGTACCAGTTCCTGCGGCTGTTCGGCGTAAGGGCGTCGTACAGCCGCGATGAGGTGAGCAAGTTGCTGCGAGGCACGGCGATCCAGCGGAAGGATTTCGAGAAGACCAACTCCTCGGGCGGGGCGTGGGTGGTTGAGGAAGGCAAGACGGTGCGGCGGGCGTTGATCGGCGAACGCTTCGCTCGCATGAAGGCTCGGCCCCGGGACGAGATGCGCACCGAACTCGACCAATCGCACTTCCTGATCGGCGCGGCGTTCGAGGCCAGCGGGCTGAACATCGATGAGGAGTTCAAGAATTCCTCGTTCCTGATCCGGCCCGGCGTGGAGGCGTTGCTCGACTGGTACGCCAAGGCCCCGGCGGGGGCGGACGAACTGGGCGTGCCTCGCGCGGCGGCGCTGGCTCTCACGCTCTTCCGGAAGGCGAAGGAAGCCCGGATCATCAAGATGCGGCAGGAAGACCCGATGCTGTTCGAGGAATGGGAGGCGGCGGCGGTGTGACAGCTGGATTGGCGCGTGCCGCAATCGGCGAGGAAGGCCTCGCGATGAGCGGCGAAGACGGAACAGACGGCGTAGCGGTTAGGAATGACCCATGCTAGAACTGACGGCGAGCAAATGGAAGCGGAGCGGGAGCAGCATGGTCTGGCACCCGGAGTTGCTGGCCGACTTAATCGCATCGGTCGAGCCGGTGCCGCTGCGCACGGTGCTGGGCTGGGTGAAGAGCGGCTTCCCTGAATCGCCCCCCGGCTCGACTTTGACCAAGCCCGCGGCCACGGTGCTGGTGGGCGGGTTGCAGACGGTCGTCGAGACCATGATGCAGACGCAGCCGCTCGACGCCGTGGCAGACTGGCTGCGGGCGAACATCCTCGCGGTGGTGCGGGCGTGGAAGTCGCACTGGCCCAACGTCGGATTGGTGTTCGTGATGGACGGCCCCGGCACGCTCTTTGAGTTCAACGAGGGCGATGAACTGGTGTACTTTGGTCGCGGCAAGGACCGGGCCAAGAAGGTGAAACTGTCGCTGGCGATCTGGAACGGTGCGGCGTCGGGCGCGGGCGCGTATCAGATCATCGCGGAGAAGCTGGGGTCGAAAGAAGTCGGCGGGTACTACGTGGGATGGATGTCTTGATACAGGAGTTGCATGGAACGGACTGAAGCACCATCTCCCTCGGCGACGAACACCCTCAATGGTGGCGGCACGCTCACTGCCGGGGAGACAGTTGCTCACGCCGAACTTGGTCAAGGCGTCTTGGTTCGCGTGGAACCCAGCGGCTACGCCCGTGTGTTCTTCCGGGGGCACGGCGAGCGGCAGGTGCCGGTGTCGGCGCTCAGCAAGGCCGCGACGTGGGAGGAGACCGTCGTCGGCTCGCTCACGGACGCCACGCCCGAGGCGGTGCGGCGGCTCTGGCTTGCCGTTGAGGCTGAGCGGTTGCCGCTCATGGACAGCGCCGCCACGCTCACGGCCGCGAAGGTAGACCTGCTGCCCCACCAGATCGTGCTGACGTACCGCGTGGCCAATGCCTCGCCTCGGCGCTTCCTGATCGCCGACAGCGTCGGGCTGGGCAAGACGATCGAGACGGCACTGATCCTCCGTGAACTGGCTTCGCGCGGCGAGTTGCAGCGGGCGATGATGGTGGTGCCCGCGGGGCTCGTAGAAAACTGGCGTCGGGAGTTGAACGAGACGTTCAGCCTGGACTTCGAGGTGTTCGGTTCGCAGGGCGACGTGACCGACCGCAAGAGCAACGCGTTCGCCAAGCACAACCGCCTGATCGTCAGCATCGACACCCTCAAGCGCCCGGCGCGGGTGAAGAAGCTGCTGGCGGCCCAGCCGTGGGACCTGATCGTGTTCGATGAAGCGCACCACCTGACGGCCTCGGAGTCGGGAAACAAAGTCCGTAAGACGCAGAACTTCAGGCTCGCGGAATCCATGCGAGAGCACAGCCGCGACCTGTTGCTGCTGTCGGCGACGCCGCACCAGGGGGATCACTTCCGCTTCTGGATGCTGATCAGGCTGCTCGACCCGCGCCTCTTTGAGAACACCGACGACATGGTCGAGAACCGTCACCGCCTGAACGCCGTGGTGTTTCGTCGCACGCAGGCGGACGCGTGCGATGCCAACGGCGACCCGCTCTTCGCGCGCCGTCAGGTCCACACCAGTGCGTTCCACCTGACCCCCCCGGAGCAGACGTTCTACGACGCGCTCATGGCCTATCTGCGCGACGGGTACAACCTTGCGGCGATGGCCGGGTCGAAGGGCCAGGCCCTGGGCTTCGTGATGACGATCTTCCAGAAGATCGCCTCGTCGAGCTTCGCGGCGGTGGCGTCCACGCTGCGCAGGCGGCTGCTGATGCTCACGATCCACGAGGCGGTCGTGGCCGATGAGAACTTGGATTCCGATGGGCGTGACCGTGCCTTCGCCGAAGCCCGCACGCTCATCCGCTCGATGCACGGGCTTGGCGATGATCCAATCGGGCGCGCGGGGATCGACCGCATGCTGGCCGACGCGAAACTGCGGCTCCTCAAGAAGCTCGATACGCAGGCCTTACCGGATTTCTATGACTCCGAAATCAGCGCGGCTGGAGCGGAGGAGTCTGCCGCCGCGCTGGTGTCGGTTGCGTTGCCCGAGGAACGCCGCCGCATCCGTGACCTGTTGGACCAACTCCCCGCCGGGATCGAGAGCAAGACGGAGGAACTGCTCCGCGGGCTGGGCGACCTGTGGCGGTCGAACGGCACCGAGAAGATCGTGGTCTTCACCACATACCTGGGCAGCGTTGACACGCTCCGGGAGGCCATCGACAAGCGGTTTCCGGGCAAGGGTGTCGAGGTCCTCAAAGGCGGCGATCACGGCGCGAAGATCGCGGCCGAGAAGCGGTTCAGGCGGCCCGACGGCCCCCGCGTGCTTATCTGCACCGCCGCTGGCCGCGAGGGCATCAACCTTCAGTTCGCCCGTGTGCTGTTCAACCACGACCTGCCGTGGAACCCGATGGACATGGAGCAACGGATCGGGCGCATCCACAGGTACGGGCAGAAGGACACCGCGCAGGTCTACAACATTGTTTCGACCGACACCATCGAGGGGCAGATATTCCTGCTGCTGGAACAGAAACTCATGGCCATCGCCGAAGCTCTGGGCAAGGTCGATGAATATGGGCAAGTAACGGAAGACCTTCGAAGCCAGGTTCTCGGCCAACTTGCAGAACGGATCTCATACACATTGCTCTATCAAGACGCAGTGAAGGACCCCACCCTCAAGCGCAGCCGCCAGGAACTGGAGGTCGCGCTGAGCAACGCGAAGGTCGCACGGGACGTGGTGTTCGAGTTGTTCCAGGACCTCGAAGGTTTCCGACTGGATGACTACCGGCAGTTCGATGACGGAGGGCAGGGCATGCAACGGCTGCTGGCGTTCACGCGGGAGTGCGCCCGCGCCGCCGGGGGCTCGATGCGCGACGCGGGGGGCAGCATCCACGAGGTGTCGCTGCCGGGAGGTCGGATCGAGCGATTCACGACCGACCGCGCCAAGGCCAAGGACGATGACGCGCTCGCGCTGCT
>CAZHKB010000209.1:0-5266 GCA_964533405.1 uncultured Phycisphaeraceae bacterium
CCCACTGCTCGACCCGCCCGCGCAACCCTTCGGCGCCCAGGGCACCCGCTGGGCCGTCTTCGGCGGCGGCATCGCCATGGACGGCAACGACGCCACCGACCTCTCGGGCTTCGCCCAGGCCTCCTGGTTCATCGTCGACAACGTCGAACTCGGCGGCGAACTGGCCATCTGGAACTTCGACCAGACGGGCCAGGACGCCGTCGGCGGCAGCGTGTCGGCCCTGGTCCGCTGGCACTTCGTCAACGAGGGCCGCCTCAGCCTCTTCGTTGACGGCGGGATCGGCCTCATGGGCGCGACCGATGAGGTGCCCGAGGGCGGCACCGACTTCAACTTTCTCCCCCGCGCCGGCGTCGGCGGAACGTGGCGACCCTGGGACTCGGACCTCCGCATCCTCATGGGCCTCCGCTGGCACCACATCTCCAACGCCCGCTACAGCGGCGCGGAGGACAACCCCTCTCGCGACGGCGCGATGCTCTACCTCGGCCTTGGAGTTCCGTTCTAGACGGGAGCCACCCCGCGAAACCATCACCCCGTCCCCGAATCCTCCATCTGCAGCGTCGCCAGCGCCGTCAGTGGATCGGGTGCGAACCGCAGGATCTTGTCCAGCCCCGTCACCATCATCACCTGCCAGACATCGTCCGGCAGGGAGCACAGCCGCAGGTGCCGACCGCGGGCCGCCAGCGCCTTGTGCAGTCGGATCAAGTCGGCCAGGTTCGACGAGTTCACATACGACACCTGTCCGAAGTTCAGCACGATGTGCGGCACGTGCCCCTCGGCCCCGGACGACACCCGGTCGATCGTGGCCGACAACTCCTCCGACAGCGCGGGCTCGTCGGCCAGGTCCGCCACCACGATGTCCTCAGACCATTCCGTCGCCATGCCTCTCGCACCTGTTCAATGGACCCCGACCACCAACAACCCCAGTCTAGCCGAACCGCCCGCCGGGTGCAGGGAGGGCCACCCAACTGGACGCCCGCCCCCCACCGGAGTACGGTGCAGACATGGCCAAAGCCAAACCGAACACCCCCGCCGCCGGGCTCGCCTCCAATCCGCCCCAGCCCGCCGGCGGGCCCTCGTTCGAGCAGTCGATCGAGCAGGTCGAACTGATCATCGACCGCATCGAGCGCGGCGAGCAGGGTCTGGAACGCTCGATCACCGACTACGAACGCGGGGCGGCCCTTCTCAAGCAGTGCCGCGAAGTTCTGGCCCGCAGCGAGCAGCGGATTCAGGAGATCGAAGCCGACCTGTCCCGGGCATCGGCCCCGCCGGCCACCGGACCGGCCGCGCCCCCGGTGCCCAAGGGCACTGGGTCAAAAAACCCGTCCACCCCGCCCCCCGCCCGGACCGATGATGAGGCTGACACCCCGTTCTAGGTGGTCTTTAGCGCGGCTGTCACGACCGGCGCGTGCCGGTGGATTGTCGGTCGGGAAGCCTGAACGGGCGGGGCGAGGATGCCCGGTTTCGGGTTTGGCACGACAGCGAGCAGCCAGATGTCTATGAACGAGTTTCTGGCCAGCTACGCCGCTCCAATCGTTCAGGGCGCGTTCATGTTCGCCGTGGGCACATGCGTGGGGTCGCTGACCAACGTGCTGGTGTACAGACTGCCGCGCGGCTTGGACGTGGTCGCGCCGCCCTCGGCGTGCCCGGCCTGCCAGACCAGACTCACCTGGCGCGAGAACGTCCCCGTGCTGGGCTGGATCGCCCTGGGCGGGCGGTGCCGGTTCTGCAAGAGCCGGATCTCGCCGGAGTACCCGCTGGTCGAGGCCTTCGTGGGGCTCATGTTCGTCGCGCTGTTCGTGCTCTGGTACGTCATCCGCCCGGACGCGGTCTGGCTGGGCGTGGACTGGGCACTGGTCAAACCGGAGTGGGCCGACAACGGATTCGGAAGGACGTGGCCCGCGTTTCTGACCCTGCTGGTGCTCGCGTCGAGCCTGGTCGCGATGACGCTGGTGGACGCCAAGACGTTCACGATCCCGATGGTGCTGACGGTCGTGCCGACCGTGGTCGCACTTGTGGTCCACACGCTGCACGCGTGGTGGATCCAGTCGCGGCCTCCGGGAATGCTGCTCCGGCACGCGGACCACGAGGTGTGGACGCTCGCGACGTTCGGGCATGACGGGTGGCGGGCGCTGGGGGCGGGGATCGGCGGGATGATCGGCGTCGCGCTCGCCGCGGTGCTGGTGCGGTTCAAGGTGATCACGCGGCCGTTCGCGGATTACGAGGAGTGGGAACGAGCGCAGTTGGCCAATGAGGTGGGGACGCAATCGGAGGTAGGTGCCAAGGCCGGGTCGCCCGATCATGGTGTGGTTGCCCAGGAGGGTGGAGCCGCCGACTCCAACGCGGCTGAGGTCTCAGATTTGGACGCGGCTGCAGCAGCGGCCGTTGATCCCGATGCCCCGGTGGGCCCGGCCCATGAGCCCAGCCGCGAGCGACGCGAACTGGTGCTGGTCTATGCCGCGTGCATCGGGGCGCTGGGGCTGGCGGGGGCGATTCTGGCGCCAGCAATGGGCGGGCCCGCGCTGCTGGGCGTGGTGGTGGGCGCGATGATCGGGCCGATTCCGGCGGGCATGATCGTGGCGCGGCGGACGGGGGCTCGGCCAGAATCGGCGATGGGCGCGGCGACCCAGGCCGGTTCAACCGATGCGACCGCGCGGACACAGGCCGACGGAGCGCGGGCCGCCGACAACGGCGTGGGCGATCCGGCCATGTGGCTCGCGTATCCGCACGCGCGGCGCGAGATGGTGCGGGAGATCATCTACCTCGGGCCGGCAATCGCGCTCGCGCTGGTCGGGGCCGCGATCGCGGGGTGGCTGGGCGGGCCTTGGTCGATCGATCCGGTCACGGGTGACGCGGTGCCGGCCCACCGTTTGCCGCTGTGGGCCGTCGCGCTGGGCGGGAGCGTGCTGGGCTACCTGATCGGCGGAGCGGTGGTGTGGGGGGTGCGGATCTTCGGGTCGCTGGCGTTCGGCAAGGAAGCGATGGGGATGGGGGACGTTCACCTGATGGCGGCGGTGGGCGCGTGCGTGGGATGGATCGACGCGACGCTGGCGTTCTTCCTGGCGGCGTTCGTCGGGCTGTACTGGGTCATCGTGTCGGCGGCCCGATCGGGCGGGCGCGTGGACCGGGCGATGCCGTATGGGCCGTATCTGGCGGTGGCAACCATGCTGGTGGTGGTTGCCAAGCCCGTAGTGGAGCGGTTGCTGGGGCTGGTGCTGCGGGCGGGCGGGCCGATTGATCTGCCGTGAGGCTCCGCGTGTGATGCGCCGTGCGCGACGTTCCTGCGTGTTCCGTCAGGAACCGTAGGGCACACCACGGAGGCTCAAAGACCGCAGCGAAGTCCAGAAGCCCCATCGACTCTGCTCGCTCTGCGCCGCACACGAATCGCCGCCGCGACTCGGGCGTGCCACTGATCCCGGCTCGTCACGATCGGTGCGGCGTATGCCGCCGGTGGTGACCGAGGCTCCGATCGCTCAACGCAGCGATCGGCGGCACGACAGCGCCCGAGTTCCACCGCGAGTTCACAACAGCGGTGACTTGGTTCCGACTCGCCGGCCTGGGGTGAAACGCCACCAGCCGCTCAGAGACGCGGCTGGTGGCACGATTGACCTGTCCCGCCGGCTCAGCCCGGGGGAGGCGTGGCTGGGGCGTGGTCGTCCCATTCACCGAAGACGGTGCCGCAGTGGGGGCAGGTGCTGGGGAGCCGGCCGTGACCGATGGTGGCGATGGCCTTGCCGCAGGTGGGGACGGGGCAGTAGAGGGCCTCTTCGAGGTTCTTGCCCTGGCACGCCTGGCAGCCAAAGGTGTGGGCGGCGAGGGTGTCCATGTACTCGCGCTTGGTCATGGCGGTCTCGGCCTTGCAGTCGGCGCAGACCCAGACCTGGCGCTGCGACATGCTCTCGGCCGGGTCCTCGTTGTTGGCCTCCCCCTTGTTGAGCATGAGGAAGACCGCGACGCCCAGGGCCACGACGGCGATGGTGCCCATGATGACGTTCTTGTTCAAGGTGGAGGCTCCAGGATCGGGTGTGGCGGGGTATCGTCCGCCGCATCAAGAGAAACGCCTACGCCGGGCTGGCGTAGGCTGCGAGTTGACGGGCAATGCGATGCGAAGTTCATGTGCGATCCGAGGGGCACGCGGGGGAGACCCCGCACGGGCCAACCGAGGCCCGGATTACGGCGGCCCGGATTACGGCGGCCAGGCTTCGTTGTGGGGCTTGAAGTCCCAGGACCAGCGACGGAGGATGGCCTCGCGTGCGTCCATGCTGAGCGTCTTGTTGTCGACGAGCTCGCTGAAGCGATTCTGCTGGACGTGGCCGTCGGCGTAGGCGACCTGGGGTCCGCCCACGACCTGTCCCTTGGGCTGGCCCGGAATGGGATTGGAGATGCGCCCACCCTCTTCGCCGAACCCCGCGCCGCTGGCGCTGATGATCTTGACCGGCTGTGAGCGACCACCGCCATGCCGGCTGGAGGGCAGGTTCTCGGGGTGGTGCTGCCAGGGGCTGACCCACGGGTCATCGCGGCCCTCAGGGGAGCCGTCGGTGATGTTAATAAACTCGGCGGGATTCACGACTGTCGAGAAGCGGAGGCCGCCGTAGGTGGGCTCGGGAGAAATGGCGTATCCGCTGTAGTCGTGGGCTCCGAGGCCGTAGCTGTGATAGAACTGCTGGAAAGTTCCGCCGTTGCTGACACCGGGCCGGCTCTGGAGAAACTCGTCGGTGGGTCCGAGTTCGTTGTACCCGTAGGAGAAGAACGAGGGTCCGTTGGCGATCGTGATGGAGCCGCTGGTGCCACCCATGAGCGGCAGTTCGCCGTCGCGGTAGCCGAAGTTTATGGGGTTATCGCGCCCGTTGGTCCCCATCAGCGGCCAGTTGGGGCTGACGAGCCTGCGGTCCCAGCGGGCCTCGGGCATGGCGGAGGGGCAGTAAAAAACCTCGCTCTGGCCCGAGGCGTACTCGCGGTAACGCGAGGCCCAGACGAAGTAGTACTGACCCGAGATGATCTGGCGGTGACCAGGAGACGTATGGTCGTCGTTGTCCATCGTGTAGGCGTTCATCGCCAGCACCTGCTGCCTGAGGCCGGCACCGCACTTGATCTGGCGGCCAGCCTCGCGGGCCTTGCCCAGCGCCGGCAGCAGAATCGAGATGAGCAGCGCGATGATCGCGATGACGACCAGCAGCTCGATGAGCGTGAACGCACGCCGTCGCAGTTCGCTGCCCGGGCCGCGGCCCGGATGTGGACGGGAAACCTTCATGTCGTGAGATCCTTTCGC
>CAZHKB010000210.1:0-3342 GCA_964533405.1 uncultured Phycisphaeraceae bacterium
CAAAGGCGGTCAATGAACACGGGCGGGACGAGGTGGCCCGCCCGTTGGCGTTGGTGAACTGGCGTAAGGAGGCTTGGAAGACGGGGTAGGGAGCCCGGAACCTTCCCGATTGGCCTACAGGCTACCCGCCGCCCGGTCACCAGCGCAACAGGAATGTTTCGAGATGCAGAGGCGTTCATCGGTGGCGACACGGGCCGGACTCCACTCACCGAATCGACGCCGACTTCCCGCCCGCCACCGTCTCGACACCACGCCGGGCCGGGACTTGGTAGGTTGAACCCCCTGGGCGTCGCTCCGAAGAGGCGACGCGATGCGGTCACCCGACCGCCGCGCCGCCCCGCCCCAAGAGCCGCCCAGCCGGGAGAACGCCCATGTCCACAACCCAACCCTCGCGACCCGTGGGCCCCGTCTTTACACAGGCCATCCACCGACTCGAACTCGCCGCCGCGCACTCCCACGCCTCCCCCGAAGTCGTCGAACGCCTCCGCCACCCCAAACGGTTCCTTGAAGTCGCCATCCCCGTCCGCATGGACGACGGCTCCCAACGCATCTTCACCGGCTACCGCTGCCAGTACGACGACACCCGCGGCCCCGGAAAGGGCGGGATCCGCTACCACCCGGGCGTCACTGCGGATGAGGTCCGCGCACTGGCCTTCTGGATGACCTTCAAGTGCGCCGCGGTCGGAATCCCCTACGGCGGGGCCAAAGGCGGCATCATCGTCGATCCCCGCACCCTCTCGCAGATGGAACTCGAACGACTCAGCCGGGGCTACATGCGGGCCATCGCCCAGTTCGTGGGCCCAGACCGAGACATCCCCGCCCCCGACGTCTACACCAACGCCCAGATCATGGCCTGGATGATGGACGAGTACTCAACCATCGTCGGCCACCCCTGCCCCGCGGTCATCACCGGCAAGCCCGTCGCACTCGGTGGCTCGCTCGGACGCGACGACGCCACCGGCCGGGGCGGGTACTACCTGCTCAAGGAACTCGAGGCCATCCGCAAACTCGACCCCGCCCGCACGACGCTCGCCATCCACGGGTTCGGCAACGCGGGCCAGCACCTGGCGCGCCTGGCCTTCGCCGACGGCTACAAGGTCGTCGCGGCTGGCGATTCCCGCGGCGCGATCCACGACCCCGCCGGCCTCGACATCAACGCCCTCATCGCCCACAAGGAAGACGCGGGCCGCCAGGTCTCCGAGTTCCGCGGCACGAAGATCACCAACGAACAACTCCTCGAACTGCCGGTTGAGGTGCTCGTGCCGGCCGCCCTCGAGAACGCCATCACCGCCGCCAACGCCCCCCGCGTCAAGGCCAGGTTCTTGATCGAACTCGCCAACGGCCCCACGACAGCCGAAGCCGACGAGATTCTCGAACGCGCCGGTTGCCTCGTGCTCCCCGACATCCTCGCCAACGCCGGCGGCGTCACGGTCTCCTACTTCGAGTGGGCCCAGAACAAGGCCGGCTACGCCTGGACGCTCGAGGACGTCCACACCCGCTTGCGCGAGATCATGTCCCGCGAGTTCCGCGGCATCAACGCCCTGCGCGAGTCCAAGAAACTCTCCATGCGGACCGCCACCTACACCCACGCCCTCAACAGGCTCTCGGACGCTCACACCGCGCTGGGAACTCGGGATTTGTTCACCACCCGCCCCTCCTAACCGCGACGATCCTCAATCCACACCCACCGCCCACGATCGCCGCGCCTTTCCGCTCCCATTCTCGTGAGCTGTATGAAGACCTGAGGTACACTCAACCCGCACGCGGAACCTACGCAGGCCTCGCCAGTATGGAAGAGAGGGGTGTCGCTGTTGACCGCCTGCCCCAAACCGGGGTAGCCCCGAGCCGTTACCGAACTCGATTCCGCATAATCCCCGTCGGCTCGGCACGCCGCAACCACCCCGCACGAAACTGACTTTTGAACTCAGCGACGGAGAGAACAACCATGACTTTCAACCGCTTCGCCCTGCCCGCCGCCTGCCTCGTCCTGCTCGCCGGCTCGGCCCAGGCCCAGTTTGCCAACCTCAACCAACCGGCCACCGCCACCGCCCCCGATCCCCGCACCCTCCCCGAAATGCGGTTCGAGGTCACCGAGTACAACTTCGGCACCATCTTCGATGACCAGAAAGTCCAGGTCCGCATCCAGTTCTGGAACGCGGGCCCCGGCACCCTTGAGATCCGCGACTGGAAGGGCTCCTGCTCCTGCACCGTCAGCACCATGCACCGCCAGGGTGAGGACCCCGCCAACCCCGCTGGCGCCAGACTCCCCGACGGCACGCTGCCCGTCGTCGTCTTCCAGCCCGGCGAGCGCGGCTTCGTCGATGTCGAGTTTGACCCACACGGCAAGACCGGCGCCCAGACCCAGACCGTCACCTTCGTCACCAACGACAGCCGCGGTCCCACCCCCATCTACCGCATCACCGCCAACGTGCTCCCGCTCGTCTCGGTCGAGCCCGCGGTGGTCAACTTCAATCAGGTCGTCAAGGGCCAGCCCGCCGACCTCGACGTGTACGTCACCGGCCGCACCGAGGACTTCGAGGTCACCGCCGCCAGCGTTCAGGGCAACGAGTTCATGACCGTCGAGATCCACGAGACCATCTACATGGTCCGCAGCGCCGACGGCATGTGGGTCCCCGAATCCGAGCTCACCCAGCCCGTCCTGCTGCCCGCCGCCCCCGAGACCGAAGCCTCCGCCGCCCGCAAGGACGCCCCGGAGGCACAGCCCGAGCCCGAGCATGTCCACCACGAGGGCGACGGCCACGACCACGCCGCCCAGCCGAGTCACGGCTCGCTGCCCATCATCCCCTCGCCCGACGGCGTCGAGCGCCTCCGCCGCACACGCCTGACCGTTCATCTGTCTGCCGACGCCCCGCCCGGGCGCCTCAACGCCAGCCTGAGCCTCCGCCACAACGACCCGCGCCGCGAGGGCGCACAGGTCGTCATCACCGGCGAGGTCGTGGGCGATGTCGCCGTCCTGCCCCAGCGCCTGGCCATCGGCCTCCAGCCGGCCGAGACCATGTTCGAGCGCCGCTTCCAGGTTCTCTCCCGCTCGGGCGTCGGCTTCCGCATCGAGCAGGTCGAGCAGATTTCCAACCTTCCCGACACCCACAAGTTCAACATCCAGTGGGACGCCATCACCGGCGGGCCCAATCAGGGCTACATCGTCACCCTCCGCGGTAAGTTCCCCGCCACGCTCAGCCAGGTCCAGGGCGAGTTCCGCGTCCACACCACCCTCGAAACCGAGGCTCTCATCTCCGTCCCCTTCTTCGGCCACGTCCAGGGAGTGCGGTAACCCGTGGCCGTCGGCAGACCCGGCGCCCAACCCGGGACCCAACCCGGTGC
>CAZHKB010000210.1:3442-5264 GCA_964533405.1 uncultured Phycisphaeraceae bacterium
CCCAACCCGGTGCTCGGCGCGGCGCGGCCGCGGGCGTCATCGCCAAGGCGCTGACCCTCCTCCTGCTGGGCGTGGGCGTCGGGGCGTATCACTCCATCCGTACTCCCATCACGCTGCGGATGACTCAGGTTGAGCCAACAACGGTTCCATTGCCCACGTCGGGATCCGGCAGCAGCGTGGGTGCCCCCGCGGGCGAGCCCCCGGCTGGTGAGGCGAACGCCCAAGCCCCGCCCACGGTGGCTGGCGGGACCGAAGCGACCCCATCGGGCGGCGCGGACCCTGGCCCCGGCGGTACCGCATCACTGGTCCTTGGTGAGTACATCGATCTCGACACCGCGCGCCAACTTTGGGAGCACCAGCTCGCCGAGTTCATCGATGCCCGCCACCTGGACGAATACGTGTCCGGCCACATCACCCGAGCGCAATGGTCGGACCCACGCACCGTCCGCTCGACCTATCCCGAGTGGGCCAACTACATGGACCCGGAGTCATCGATCATCGTGATCTACTGCGAGGGCGGCACATGCGACGCCTCCCAGATCGCCGGGCAGCAGCTGCAGGCCTACGGGTTCAAGCGCGTCCACATCATGCGGGAGGGTTTCCTGGCCTGGAAGGCCGCGGGCCTCGCGGTCAGCGTCGGACAGCCGGGCGCGGATGAACCAGCCGAGCCCGAGCACGCCGGGCAGGGAGGCTGACGTGCGTCAAATTGAGCGAGTGATCCTGCTCGTGCTGCGCCTGGCCTTGGGCGGCGTCTTCCTCTGGGCGGCGTACGTCAAACTCTGGCCCCCGGCCAGCGGGCCGCAAGCCTTTGCCGATTCCATCAAGGGCTTCAAACTGCTGCCGCCCGAGGGCGACCACCTGGTCACGCTGGCGACCTTCGCGGTGCCCTGGGTCGAGGGACTGGCGGGCGCGGTGCTGGTGCTCGGGTTGTGGAGCCGGGCGGCGGCCCTGGTGCTTCTGCTCAACCTGCTGGCCTTCATCGCGGCCATCGTCTGGGTCCTGGAGCGGGGGATCAGCACAAAGTGCGGGTGCTTCGGCAAGTTCTCGCCCTTCTGCCCGGAGCAGATCACGACCTGCAACATCGTGCAGAACGCGGTCCTCGGGGGCGTGGCGCTGGTGATCGTGCTGCGCGGAGGCGGGCTGCTGTCGCTGGATCGGGAGGCCTCACGGCGTGCGCGACGCGCGAGCAAGCGGGATGGCGAGCTGGCGGTGCTTGAGGCGAAGTGAGCCTGTTTCGGCTGGCCGGCGGGCCACGCAGAACTCTCGCGGCACCCGACAGGCTTGAGGCGGGGGACGCCGCAACGTGTTCAGCGTGAGTTGGCCGAGGCCGGCGCCCATCGCAGGCACTGACTTACTGAAGCTGCCGGGAGAGCGGCTTGCGATCTGGTCGCTCGTGCGTCCCGTTCGCTTGGGTTCGGCAAAAACCACAACGCCCACGGTGAGGCACCGTGGGCGTTGGCGAAAGCAAACAGTCGGGAGGTCTTGGGTCCGCGTTGCCGCGGACGTATCCAATCTTGCTGAAACCACCGAGCGACCAACTTGGTTCATGGCTGCGTGAACAGCCGTGATGGGTTGATCGAGGGCGGAGTCGGCGGGAGAGTGGACGAGAGTGCGCTCACGAACCAGTTCCAGATCGCTCTGGAGGTCTGGTCTAAGGAAATCCCTTAGAAAGGAGGTGATCCAGCCGCAGGTTCTCCTACGGCTACCTTGTTACGACTTCGTCCCAGTCACCCGTCTTGCCGTAGGCACCACTGAGGCGTGGTGACTTCGGGCACTCCGGGCTCCCATGACGTGACGGGCGGTGTGTACAAGGCTCAGGAAC
>CAZHKB010000211.1:0-5264 GCA_964533405.1 uncultured Phycisphaeraceae bacterium
GGATACAGGAAGAACCGCGTCCCCAGCGCGGGGTCCGCCGCCATCTGCTCATACGCGGGCAGGTGCTCCAGCAGCGGGATGCACCCGACGCTGGTGATCCCATTGGCCGCGGCCTCCGCGCTCGCCGCCCGCAACGCCTCCACCTGCCGCTCGCTGCTCATCTCCGGAATCAACCCCCAGACCAGCCCAACCGCCGATTCCCGCAGAATCCCGGTCGGCACCCCGCTCGCGTCCCGGTCGATGACCCCGCCCACCGGGTCGGCCGGGCCATCGCGCGTGATCCCCGCCATCTCCAGCGCCAGTGAGTTGGCCAAAGCCGAGTGCCCATCCATCCGCGACAGCAGCGCGGGGTGGTCGCTGGCCGCATCATCGATCCATGACTTGTCAGGAAACGCCGGATCATCCCACGAATCCGTCGACCACCGCCCGCCCGTGATCCATTCTCCCGACGGCAGCATCCCGGCCCGCGCGGCCACCGCCTCGACGAACTCCTCCCGCCCCGCCACGTCTCGCAGTTGCAGCCCCGAAAGCCCCAACCCCCCGCTGAGCATGTGGATATGGCTGTCGATGATCCCGGGAATCACGACCCTGCCGCCGGCGTCCATCCGCACCGTGTCGGGCCCGATCAACGCGGGATCGGCTCGGCCCACATGCACGAACCGCCCGTCCCGCACCGCCGCGAACTCGGCGAACGTCGGCAGGCCGTCCGACCAGATGCGGGCGTTTTCGATGACCAGGTCGGCGGGCTGGGCGAACGAGGTCGATGCCAAGGCGGCCAGTCCAAACGCGACAACGTTGGCAAGAAGTATCCTCATGCCGAAATGGTCGCAGCCCGAAGCCTCGCCGTCAAACCGATCGTCTCCGGTGATCCCCGGCCTCGCCCGGGAACGCCCCGCCGCCCGCTCACTCCCCCTGTCGCCCGTTACGACAAAACTCCCCCGGCGTCACGCCCTGCTCGCGCCGGAACGCCACCACGAACGCGCTGGCGCTGCGATACCCGCACTGCTCCGCGACATCCGAAACTTTGCGCCCATCGGCCAGCAGGCTCGACGCGTGCAGCATCCGAAGCCGCGATCGCCACGCCTCGAAGCTCTGTCCCGTCTGTTCCGGGAACAGCCGCTGCACCGTCCGCGCGCTCACACCCTGCCCCCGGCACAGTCCGTCGAGCGGGCGTGAGTCGCGCGGGGTGCGCTGCAGGATCGCGGCGATCCGGGCCGCCCGCTCATCCGCGGGCCACACCAGCTCCCGAGGCTGCCTCGCCCCCTCCCGCACCTCGCGGAGCAGCAACGCCCCCAGGGCCGTGTGCCAAACGATCCGCCGATCCAGCGCGGGCAACACCGCGATCCGCGCCACCACTTCCCGCAGCAGAGCCGACACGCCCACGACCCGGCACGAGTCCGGCACGTCGCGCCCCCACGCCCCGCGCGTCCGACGCACATACAGCATCCGCAACGTCGTGTGCCCGCGGATCTCGAGGTCATGCCCCAAACTCGCCGGCACCCACACCGCGTTGCTCGGCGGCGTGGACCACGCGCCCTGCGGCGTCCGCACGATCATCACGCCCTGACCCGCCGACACCAGCCGGTGCCAGCCCCCCGCGGGCGACGTGGTCCTCACGCCCGGCACGCAGCGCGAGACCAGCGTGCGGACGATCAGGTGCCGCTCATCGTCGGGCGTCAGGGCGGGTTGGCGTTGAAACGACATCGGTCGTCAGCATATCGACTTGGCGCACGGCGTCCACCGCCGTATTGTCGCCGGCATACGGGTTCGCGGACGAATCCGAACGGGTCATGCGGGGGGCGCGGCCGGCGCGCAGCCAGCCGCCCCACTCGAGGAATCCGCACGAGCCCGTCCCACGCGCCACATCCACCTCGCACAAGGAGCATCCCATGTCAAATCACCTCGCCCACTTCGCTGTCTCCGCCGATGATGTCCAGCGGGCACGCCGCTTTTATGAGGGCGTGTTCAACTGGGGCTTCGAGCCCTTTGGACCCCCCGATTTCTACCTCGTCCATACGTCCGGCGCCGGCAAGGGCGGCCCGGTCATGGGCGCGCTTCAGAAGCGCTTCGAGGTTGTCCCCGGCGTCATGCTCCAGGGTCCGGGCTACGAGTGCACCATCTCCGTGCCCGACATCGACGCCATCATCGCCGCCCTCCCGCGCCACGGCGGCAAGGTGCTCATGCCCAAGGCCACCATACCCTTGGTCGGCACGATGATCCGCTTCGCCGACACCGAGCACAACGTCGTGGGCGCGATGCAGTACGAGACTCCGCGGGGCTGATCCATCCCAGCCGCAGACTCGGTCCGCGCTGGATTCCCCTTCGCCACGCCAGTCGTGCCGCGCAAGCCCCCCGCACGATCCGCCACACCCGCACGACACCGCCCGCCAAACACCGCCCGCCAAACACCCTCATCCCGTCGCGTACGCGCCAGTACTGCCGAATCCCCCGACCCCGCGCGGCGTCTGGTCCAGCGACTCCACCTCCACCACCCGCGCCCGCGCCACCGCCGCGATCACGAGCTGCGCCACCCGCATCCCGTGCTCGACCGCGAACTCGCCCTTCCCAAGGTTCACCAGCGCCACCTTCAACTCGCCGCGATAGTCGCTGTCGATGGTCCCGGGCGCGTTCGCCACCGTGACCCCGAACTTGGTCGCCAGCCCCGAGCGTGGCCTGACTTGGCCCTCGAAGCCCGCCGGGATCGCCAGGGCCAGCCCCGTCGGCACCAGCGCGATTGCCCCGGGAGCCAGCCGGATCGACTCACCCTCGGCCAGGCACGCCGCCAGGTCCATCCCGGACGCCCCGGCCGTCTGGTAGGCCGGGAGCGTCGCCCGTGGGTTCAGCCGACGGATCTCCAAGGCAATCTCCTCCATCGCCGTCGCCCCGATCACGCCTGAAGCCGCTTGCCCGTTCGCCGCCGAACTTGTCCCGCGGCCACCACCCCTGGGAGCCTCCATGGGCGTCACCAGCACCGGCGCGCCGACCTCGACCGGCGCGTCCCGCACGCTGGGCTTCAACTCCACCGTAGGAATTGCCATCGACCACAGGTTCCGGCGGACAGGGCCGTGGAACCCCCAGGCGAACTCGGCGGCCCGCTTCGGCGTCGGCTTGGGATCAGGCGACGGGTCCAACCAACGCCCCCCCCGCGCGCACCAGCTTTTCGCGGATCGTGACTATCGGAGCCGGCCGAGCCGCCTCGGCACAGGCCCGGTCCAGCAGATCGATCATCTTCCGGGTGCTGGCGATCGCGTTGTCGAACGAACTCCGCCCGGTCACCGCTTTAAGCGGGTCCTTCTCGTTGCTGCCGGCCAGGTTCCGCTCGGAGTCGGCTTTGGCCGTCACAAGGTGCCGCAGAAGAGCCTCCGCCCGTTCCCGCTCGCCCCGTGCCTTGGCCAACGTGTCCTGTGCGACCATCATCGCCTCGCTTGCTCCCCGCCCCGGCTCCGCGTGCCGCCCGGCGGAGTGCCGAGAAGCCCAGACACCCGCGGCTCGACCCGATCCCTCGATGCCCCGGCCAATGCGTCCCGTCCTGGAACGCCCGAGACCACCCGACCCCATATCTCTCGGTCCGCTCCGACCAGCCTTCCGTGAAGGCTTGGTGAAGGACATTCTCCCTCCCCTTCCTTCGGGAATCAAACTGGATTCATCCGGACTACCCCCTGTTCAGGGGGGTTGCCAGACTTATCCACCGCCCCCCGCCGGGAGCCCCCACCCAGCCGTTATCCTCGCGAATGGGTGGTTTGGACCTCCGGACGCCGCATTTCCGGAACATGGCGACGGATGGCGGCCACAACCGCGGCCGGGTCGGTGCTGGTCCGAAAACCAGACATTTCCGCGATCATGCCGGTCACGGCGGTGGGTTCCAGCCTCGCCCCCGCGCCGACCCACCCGTTGATGCCGGGGTGGGCGGTGGGGCGGAGTTGCTCCTGGCCATACGCGAGTTCCTCGAACAACTTCTCGCCGGGGCGGGCGCCGGTGGTGATGATGTCCATGGGCTGGCGGGTCTGGCCCGAGGGGGCGACCCAGTCGTCGGAGCCGATGACGCGGGGCTCGTAGCCGTGCAGGCGGACGAAACGCTTGGCCATATCCAGGACCCGCACGGGCTGGCCCATGTCCAGCACAAAGACGGGGGCGATGGGGTCGGCGTCGTGGATCATGGCGCCGGCCTGGATGACCAGGGTGGCGGCCTCGTGGATGGTCATGAAGTAGCGGGTCATGCGGGCGTCGGTGACGGTGACCGGGCCGCCGTCGGCCAGCTGGGCCGACCAGATCGGCGCGACGCTGCCCGCCGATCCGAGCACGTTGCCGAAGCGGACCATGGCCATGCGGGTGCCGGTGCCGCCGCCGGCGGTGGCCGAGTGCCCGGGGCGAAGCCCGCCGTGCAGACCCTGGACGTACATCTCCGCCAGCCGCTTGGTGGCGCCCATGACTGAAGTGGGATTGACGGCCTTGTCCGACGAGATCAGGACGAATCGCGAGGCTCCGACCGCGACCGCGGCATCGGCGATCGACTTGGTGCCGAACAGGTTGTTCTCGACCGCCAGGGCCGGGTGGTCCTCCATCAGAGGCACATGCTTGTGGGCCGCGGCGTGAAACACCACGTCCGGACGGACATCCACCAGGCGCCGCAGCGTCGCGTCGGCATCGACCACATCGTGCAGAATCGCCCGCCGCTGCACATGCGGAAACGACCGGCCCATCTGGCGGTCGATCTCGAACAGCGCGTTCTCGGATCGCTCCATCAACACCAGCAGCGAGGGGTCGAACGCGGCCACGATCCGCACGATCTCCGACCCGATCGACCCGCCCGCGCCGGTGACCAGCACACGGCGACCCGAGAGCAGACGCGCGACGGTGGGGCGGTCGATGTCGTACGGCTGGCGATCGATGAGCGCGGCCAGGTCGAACCGGGACGTGGTCGAGCCGGCAACGGCGATGGCCTGCGCCGGTGGCTCTTCCAGCAGCAGGTCGGCGACGGGGGTGATGAGCCGCTGGCGGATGCCACGCTGGGAGAGGAAGGTGCGCAGCTGGGTGGATTGGGCGTGGAAGGAGCGGGGGAGGCTAAGGATGGCGGTCGAAATCGGGCTCTCAAGGTCGACGGCGGCCAAGCGTTGGACGGTTGCCGAGGTGTCGGCCGAAACCGCAATCGCGGCGATGGGGCGTGGCAGGCCCGGGATGTTGGCGAGGCGTTCGCGCAGGTCGGCCAGGGTCGCGGGTGTGCCGATGAGCACGACCCGGTCGCCCAACGCCCACGGGGGCAGTTC
>CAZHKB010000212.1:0-5250 GCA_964533405.1 uncultured Phycisphaeraceae bacterium
GTTCGGCGCGCTCGCCTACGCCGAGCTCGCCACCATGTTCCCTCGCTCCGGCGGCGCCCGCGGGCTTGGTGACCAGCAGGTACATCCACCCGAAGATGAACGCGACGCCGTCGCCGTAGGCCTCGCGGAGGAACACATAGATGCCGCCGGAGCGAGGGAACATGGTGGCGAGCTCGGCGTAGGCGAGCGCGCCGAACAGGCAGAGCACGCCGCCGGCGGCCCAGAAGATCATCGCGACCATCGGGCTGCCCAAGTGGCGGGCGATGTCGGGAGGCGTGCCGAAGATTCCGCCGCCGATGATGATCCCGACCATGATCGCCCACGCGCCCCAGAACCCGACGGTGCGGGGGAGGTCGGCGTGAGGCTCTCGCAAGGACTCGGGAGGCATGTCAGCCAGAGTAGCGACCCGGGCCCGAGGTGGGCCCGATGGGACAGGGTTCTTTGCCGCCGAGACTTGGTCGGTGCTCGGCCAGCCTCGAATGACAATCGAGGACGATGCCCGCTCGATCAAACTGACCAAGGACCTGCCTCGCAAGTGAGCTTGGCACCGCGGCGCAGAAGCCCGCTGACGGCCAGTGTCGGCGCCGATCATGGGGGATAGACGTTGGCCGCTACCAGCCTCGTGCATGGGCGGCGATGAGCGGGCGGAATCGCTGGAGCGTGGCCCGGTGCCCGAGCAAGGCGGCCAGCCCAAACACCCCGGCGTTGTACAGGATCGCGTGGTCGTGGCTCCGAATCCCTGTGTAAATCATCAGAGTGGTCGGGCTGGCGGCGGCCAAGACCGCGGCGGCACACGCCTGGCCTGAGAGGATTGCCGCCAGCGCGCTCCTCAGCGTTCCCGGCAGCCGCGCGATGTGAGCTAGCACGAGCAGCGGAGCAAGACATACACCCATCGTGACCAGCATGAGCATCGGCGCCTTGATCGCGGCATAGAGGGCGATGTCACGACGCCCGGGGTCGGCAAGGCCGTACGAGCCCATCGCCGCGCCGTAGAGAGGGGCAAGCAGCACCACGGCAGGAAGGAGCGGCCAGAGCGGCGCGGGCCGCGCGGCGATCGGGTCGGGCGGAGGAGGCGCGCGGAGGCTCGCGTCCGCGGCGTAGATCGCGTCGCGAGACAAAGCCGCCAGTCCGCTCATCGCCCACTTCCCCCGTCGACACCGATCAGGCGCAGGAGCACGCCGCCGACGGCCCGCAGCACGTTGCCGGATCGCTCGCGGAACAGGCTGAACGGTTGGTCGGGCGACCCGATGAACGGACGCAGCACCCAGCCCATTTGCGCCCCAACCAGACCGCAGAGAACGATCCAGATCTGGAGGACGAACGTCGCCGGATCGACGGGCGCGGATCGCGGAAAGACCGGGCTCGATGTGAATGGATTCTCCGGGGATGGCTCGGCAACCGGGGGGACCGGCGCGGAGTCGACCCAGACTGGCCGAGTGAGAAGGCGCGTGAGCGAGCGCGACAGACACACGCACCCCACGATCCCGGCGCACGCGAGGAATCCGACATTGAGCAGCCCCATGAAGTGGTAGGACCGGGTGCTGAGGGTGAAGAAGCCCAGGATCGGCGCGAACGACGCGGCCAGTGCGAGCGTGATTGACAGCGAATGCAGCAGGAAGAGCGTCCGCCGCGGATCAAGCCTCGACCAGGCGAGCGCGCTGAAGACATACATCGACGGGAACGTGACGCAGAGGGTGAGCATGAAGAGGAGCGGAAGTTTGGCGGTGCTGGCGACGAGCTGCAGCATGCCATCCGTGCCGCGCATCGAGAGCGAGTAGAAGCCCATGAACAGGCCGTAGATCGCGCCAAGGGCCACGCAATGGAGCAGGAGGCGTTTATTCGTGATCGTCGCGGAGCCGGTGCCGGGCGCCATGATGGAGACTCGCTGGGCGCGCAGAATGGCGTCCAGCTCGGCGAGCGGGTTCTTCATGCAAAGTTTCGGGAAGGATTCGGCGCGAGGCTTCAAGGCCGGGGCTCGAGTGGCGAGGCCTGCAAGAACATCTGTGGTCAGCGCGGCGAGCGACCGCCCACGCGGGGGGTTACGCGGCCGCAGCGCCAACGGTTCGAGCGATTCCGCTCAAGGCGTCTCCCCCACCGCCATGATCGAGCACGCTTGGATCGGCTCGATCCCAAGCTCCCGCGCCCGCCTGAGCAGGGCCGGAGATTCGGCCCCCGGGTTCAGCCAGACCTCGGCCACATCCCCGCGGGCCGCGATCGCTTCGATCGCCGCGATCCCCAGCGCCGGGGGCAGGTAGAGCGAGGCCTTGTCGATCGGCCCGGGGACAGAGGCCACGTCCGGAAACACCGTGAGGCCCTCGATCTTGGCCCCGTCACGGGCCGCCCGGGGGTTGACCGGGAGGACCTCATCGCCATGCCGCAGGAACGCGCGCACGGCCTTGTTGCCGAACTTGCTCGGATCCGAGGATGCCCCGATGACCATGACCCGCATGGGGATGCTCCTTCCCGATCACAGCCCACCACCGTGAGAACCCTGCGGCGGCAACGATTGTTCGCCCGCGAACGCCGATGATCGGGGGTCACGGGGTGGACGCCGGTCCGCCCACGCGCAGATTCTGCGGAGGTTGAGGGCGTCCTGGGCCCATCCTTCAGCCCACAATCCGGTCCCCCCGCCTCTTCTTTGGAACTCGCCATGTTCAACCCAGACCGCACAATCGCGTACTTCTGCATGGAAATCGGGCTGGACCCGCGGCTGCCGACTTATTCGGGCGGCCTCGGGATCCTGGCCGGCGACACGATCAAGGCCGCGGCTGATTTGGGGCTTCCGTTCGTCGCGGTCACGTTGTTGTACCGCAAGGGCTACTTCACGCAGCGGCTGGACGCCGCCGGGATGCAGCACGAGGAGCCGACGGCCTGGCGCCCCGAGGACCTGCTCAAGTGCGAGTCGCCGCGGGTGGTCGTCCCCATCGAGGGCCGCCCCGTCATCGTCCAGGCCTGGCGGTACGACGTGATCGGCGTGACCGGCCACCGCGTGCCCGTCTACTTCCTGGACACCGACCTGCCCGAGAACGGGCCGCAGGACCGATCGATCACCCACGCCCTCTACGCCGGAGGCCCGCCCGACCGCATCAAGCAGGAAGCCGTCCTGGGCATCGGCGGTCGCCGCATGGTCCGGGCCATCGGGCACGACGTCGAGCGATTCCACATGAACGAGGGGCACGCCTGCTTCCTGTGCGTCGAACTGCTGTCGGAGTACATCTGCAAAACCGGCGAGCACCACATCAGCGGTGATGCCATCCGCGCGGTCCAGAAGCGGTGCATCTTCACGACCCACACGCCGGTCCCCGCGGGGCATGATCGCTTCGGCATCGACGACGTCCGCCGCATCGTGGGCGGGCACCCGGTGTTCGACCGCCCCGAGGTGTATGGCGAGCCGGGCGTTCTGAACACAACCAAACTCGCGCTGAACCTCAGCCGCTATGCCAACGGCGTTGCGAAAAAACACGCCGAGGTCAGCCGGGCCATGTTCCCGGGCTACGCGATCGATGCGATCACCAATGGCGTGCATGTGCCGACGTGGACCAGCCCCGCGATGGCCCGCCTGTTCGACACCTATGCCCCCGGCTGGCGGCAGGACAACCACGAACTGCGCCGCATCCTCGCGACGCCTTTGCCGGACGTTTGGGCCGCCCACCAGCAGGCCAAGGAGGCTCTCCTCGAGTCCGTCGTGGACCGGGGCGGGCCCCTGATGAAGCCCGAAGTCTTCACCATCGGCTTCGCACGCCGCTCGACCGCCTACAAGCGCCCGGCCCTGCTCGTCTCTGACCTCGAACGCCTCCGCACGCTGGCCCGCAAGTATGGCGGGCTCCAGATCCTCTACGCGGGCAAGGCACACCCCCACGACTTCGCGGGCAAGCAGTTCATCGCCGAGGTCTACCGCGCCCGCGAGGCGCTGGGCAAGGACGTCACTCTCGCCTTCATGCCCAACTACGACATCGAACTCGCCAGAAAGTACGTCGCGGGTGTGGACCTGTGGCTGAACACCCCCGAGCCGCCGAAAGAGGCCTCGGGCACGAGCGGAATGAAGGCCGCGCTCAACGGCGTTCCGTCACTCTCGACGCTCGACGGCTGGTGGATCGAGGGGTGGGCCGAGGGCCGCACGGGTTGGGCGATCGGCAACCCCCCGCTGGGCGTCAATCCGCCGGCCGACATGGAGCGCCACGCCGAGGCCATGTACACGGCCCTGGAGCGCGTGATCGTCCCCATGTACACCGAGCGCCGCAACGAGTATGTGCAGGTCATGCGCGACGCGATCGCGATCAACGGCCCGGAGTTCAGCACGCAGCGCATGATGGAGCAGTATGCGCTGCGGGCGTATTTCGCGTGAGCAACCGCGCACGGGCGTTGCGGCCCGTCCCGTGTCATTCCCTGGACTCTTGCAGCCTCTTGATCGCACGAACCCGCAGCCGCTGAATCTCCGCTTCTCCCTGGCGGACTTCCTCCGACGTCCCGACGAGCACGAAGATGTGCCCGACGAACCCCACGCTGAGGCTCGCACCGTAGTTCTGTCGCTCCATGATACCCACGGCCACATGACCGCCCGCCGCGCCCAGGAACGACGGCAGACTCCCTTCAGCGGGATCGACCAACGGCGCACCGTTCACCAGCACCATCCACTCGCCCGGACGACCCGTCTCGAGCACCCCGCTGACCCTCCCCGCTTCATTCCAGACCGATCGCAACGCCTCCAGCGCCGCGGCAATCCGCTCGTGCGCCTCGGGCGTCTGCCTGACAAACAACATGCCGCCGCCGCCGCTCGTCACAATCGCGAATCGGTCGTCGCCGAACTCCTCGGACGGCGATGGATAGTTCGCCGCATCGATCGCTCGCACGATGCTCACGCTGAGAAACTGACGGTTGGGGAGCGACCTCGGTACACCAATGGGAATCCCCCCCTCACGCACCAGCGGGCGATCATTCGGGACAAGCCGCGGGAACACGTCGGTCACGTCATACGCCCGCGTCTGGATGGCCCGCGTTCCCGCCGCAGCCGTCCCCTCGCTTACCAGCACCGAGCCGCGTGAACGCAGCTCGCACGCATCCAAGGCGCTCCTCCAGACCTCGCCCCCACGTCCCGCCACCGCCAGAATCGCCAGACCGCTCGGCGAAACTCTCACGCTGTTCGGGCCGGCGACCTCTGAGCGATCCGTGCCCGCCTGCGCACCGGCATCCGCGCGCACGAACGGAAGGGGTTCCGTGAAGACGGCGCTCACCAGTTTCGCCCGCTCCTCC
>CAZHKB010000213.1:0-5202 GCA_964533405.1 uncultured Phycisphaeraceae bacterium
CCCCCACCCCGAGACCCCGACGCCCGTGTCATCTCCATTGGCACGCTCTCGGCCCACCCCATCCGCCACGAACCCCCCGGCACACGCACCGGCCACTCCACCACGACCGTCGTCCTCGCCGGCGACCGCGTCATCCTGGTCGATCCGGGCCTGCCCGCCGAGGCCCTCATCCCCCGCCTCGACGAGCGCGTCGGCCTCAAGCCGGCCCGGGTCACCGATGTCTTCCTGACCTCCTTCCACCCCGACACCCGCCGCGCCATCGACGCCTTCCCCAATGCCCGCTGGCTCATCCACGCCCCCGAGCGCGAGGCCGTGGGCGTGCCCATGGCCTCGCTCCTGCGCGACGCCGAGCAGCAGGGCATCAAGGGCCAAGCCAAGGACATGCTCCTGCGCGATGTGGCCATCCTGAAGCGATTCCACGAGGCTCCCGACGAACTGGCCCCCGGCGTCTCGCTGTTTCCGCTGCCGGGCGTCACCCCCGGGATGTGCGGCCTGCTCATCGCCGGCAGCCGCCACACCACACTCATCTGCGGCGACGCCGTCCCCACCATCGAGCACCTGACCGAGGGCAAGGTCCTGCCCCACGTCTCGGACGTGGACAAGGCCAAAGAGAGCCTGATGGAAGCCATCGAGATCGCGGACTTGCTGGTGCTGGGCCGCGACAACGTCGTGGTCAACCCGACCAAGCGCGCGTTCTGATGGCAGCCACCCCGGATCTTGGCTCCAACCGGTTGCCCGGGAAGTCGCGAGGCGGGCCGGTGCCCAAGCGGGAGATGGCCGCGGATCGAAGATTTCAGCACCCGGCGGCGAAGATGGAGAGATAGAAGAAGAAGTCGTCGTTGTTGATGACCCCGTTGGGCACGCCGTAGCCGGGCGATCCGGGGACGGCTCCGGTGGTCAGGTCGGCCACCGCGAGGTTGCCGGCGGCGAACTGTGTGAGGAAGTAGAAGAAGTCATCGTTGTTGACCACGCCGTTGGGCACCCCATACCCCACCGAGCCCGGCACCGCGCCCGTCGTCAGATCAGGACGGCAGGCGGGCTGGAACTCGTACGCGCCGATGTCCGCGATGTTCAGGCCACCGGACCCGCCAGCGACGCCGGTGTTGGGCGTCCCGGGGTTGTCACGGAAGCGTGGACGCCCCGCGACATCCAGGAGAAGCCCGGCCGCCAGGGCGGTGTTGTTGGCGGCGTCGATGCAGGGGGAGGTCGCCGAAAGGTCCAGACCGCCGGGAAGGAACTGGGGATCGGCGTCGATGTTGCCGGCGCCGAGGGTGATGGTCGGGCCGCCGAAGGTGCCGAAGGCCGGAGCCGACTGGGACCACAGGTCGTTGTAGGACGCCGTGGTCACGGGATTGAGCACGCTGTTGAAGCGGTCGACCTGGATCTGGGATCCGCCGGGCAGCGGGATGTTGCGCGAGATGATGGTGTTGCGGAGGTTGAGCGTGGGGGGAACGGGGATCGGGGTGAAGTTGGAGAAGTAGATGGCCGCCCCGACATCGGAGATATTGGAGTCGATGGTGCAGTTGGTGATACCGACCGAGGCCATCTCGAACGAGATCGCGCCGCCCCATCCGCCCGCAAACTCGGTCGAGTTGCCGGTGAAGACCGAGTTGGTGATGGACAAGACCCGGCCCATGGAATGGAACCCGTAGACCGCCCCGCCGGCGAGGCCGGTGCTATTGCCGCTGAACACGCAGCCGTTGATGGATGCGGCGGCATCGGTCAGGACGATCGCACCGCCCGCCGTGTCGGAGCGATTGTCAACGAAACGGCAGTTGTTGAGCGCGATGTCAACCAGCGTCGCCTGCAGGCCGCCGCCAGCGTTGTCGCGCGTGGCGGGTCCAAAGGCCTCGCCGCCGGCGACGGTCACTCCATCGAGCGTGGCGGGCGTCCCTGAGCCGAGGGGCTCAACAACGATGCGGGCGTTGTCGGAACGATTGACGAAGTTCGGGAGGTCGTTGCCCAGCAGGTCTCCCGAGAGCGTGGTCGTGAATAGGGCGGGGTTGCGTGCGTCGGGGTCGGGCGCGCCGACGCCGGCATACCCGCCGAGGATCGCGGTCCCGGTCGGGAGCGTGAAGGACAGGGCGCGATCGAGCGAGCCCAGATCGGGCCGATAGGTCCCTTGGGCCACGCGGACGTGGGCGACGCCGCCGGAGGACGCGAACGCGGTTTCCGAAGCGACCTTGAGGTCATTCAGGGCCGTCGCCCAGGACAGACCGGTGCCGCCCGCAGGGGCTGAGTCGTCCACGAAGAGTGTCGCGGGATACGTCGCCGCGGTGTAGAAGGCCCGCCAGGGTTCCGGGTAGGGGATGGCCGAGCCCGTGGCGTTCTGCGCGATCACACGCCAGAAGTGCAGCCGATCCGGTGCCAGCGCGGCACCCTGCGAATACGAGGTCCCGGCCACGGTCTGGTCGATCTCCGGCGAGCGGAACAGCATGTCGTCGTCCACCTGCAGGCGATACGACGTGGCGTCGACCGACGCCTCTCCCGAGAACGCCGGGCTCCAGCCCGCGCCGACCGCGGCCCCCGGCGCGGGCAGAACGAGCGAGAAGAAGTCCGGCAGGGTGACCGCGGGCCCGGTGTACATCGACACCAGCGTCCGGATATCGCCCGTGCTCAGCGGCGCCGCCGGGTCGGGTCGGCCGCCCATCTGCACCTGCCAGAACCGGCGGAACTGAGGAAGCACCTGGATGGGCAGGCCGCCGTTGGCGAACCCGAGAAAGTCGTAGTGCATGACCGACGACAAGTCATAGCGCCCAACCGTCGTCTGGTTCACGATGTTGAAGTTGCCCGCATAGATCGGCTCGATGTTGGCCTGCACCACGTTGACGAACTGGGCGCGGTCGTTGCGGCTCTGCTCATGGTAGATGCCCAGCGCGTGGCAGGTCTCGTGGACCAGTATGTACCGAAGCACCCAGTGGTCGGCCCCGATCAGCAGCGACACCTGGGCGCCCGTGTAGCCGATGGAGTCGCTCTGGCTTATGTTCGGCGTGGACCTGCGGGTGATGAAGAGGAACCCGGCCTGACCGGCCCGGGGCACGAACGAGACATTGCTCACCCCCGCGATCGCCGCAAACGCGTCGAGCATGGCCAGGCGTTCCGATGCGGTGATATCCGGCCGAAACTCGTAGGGCACGACCCCGCCCGGCCACAGGAGAGTGTTGTGCAGGCCTTCGGGCGCATTGCCCGTCACCGGCGTCGCGCACCAGCCACCGCCCGTGATCGCCAGACGCCCGACCCGCGCGGCCCGGGTTGTCGCCCCGGTCATGTCCGCATCGGCCTCGCCGCCCCAGCCCTCAACGGGGCCGTCCGCAGATCCGGCGGTCGTCCACGACTGCGTGTGCTCCCCCAGACCGGGCGTGACGCCGGGCCCTTGGGCGGCAGCGACAGGAACCAATCCAAGCAACGTGAACAGGGTGGCCTTGCGCATTTGCATGTCCTCCCTGCGACGCGGCTGGCGACGGGCGGATCCGTCGCACAGCACTCAGCGGCCCGGGAAGCCGCTTCCGCGCCCAGGCTACACCATCGCCTCTTGCAATGGGTTGTTCCGTTTACGATAATTTATTGAACCGCACGAATCACCCGCTCGCCCCGATCGCTCGCCCCTTGCGCCCTCAACCCTCCACGCCGTACCATCCGCCATGCGCTACACCCCAATCCCCGGCACCGACCTGAAACTCTCCGAGATCGGCTTCGGCTGCTGGACCATGGGTGGCCCCAACTGGAACCTCTTCACAGGCAAACCGATCGGCTGGGCCGACGTGGATGAGGCCGACATCGTCGCCGGGCTGAAGGCCGGGCTCGACGCCGGGGTCAACCACTTCGATAACGCCGACATCTACGGCAATGGGCGGGCCGAGCGACTGTTGGGCGACTGCCTGAAGAAGCTCGGCGTCAAGGCGTCATCGGTCGTCATCGCCACCAAGGTCGGCTGGTTCGCCGGTACCTCGCCCCACGCCTACACCCCCCGCCACCTCCGCAACCAGTGCGAGCAGTCGCTCGAGAACCTGGGCGTCGAGGCCATCGACCTCTACTACTTCCACAACCCCTACTTCGCCGACTGGGCCCACCCGCTCAACCGCCGGGCCGAGCTTGGCCCCGCCATGCCCGGCAACATCACCGACGCCGCCGCGACCATGCAGGAGCTTGTGAAGGAGGGCAAGGTCCGCGTCGTGGGCCAGTCCGCCTACTCGATCGCCGAGTTCGAGCGCACCATCCCCCTCACCAAGCCCCGCGTCCTGCAGTCCCGCGCGAGCATGCTCGTCGATGAGGTCATCCGCCCCAACTCGCCCCTCCAGAAGATCATGACCGAGCAGAACATCCGCTTCGTCGCCTTCGGCCCGCTGGGCCAGGGCCTGCTGCTCGACAAGTTCGACCCCGAGAAGCCCCCGGCCTTCGAAGACGGCGACGTCCGCGCCACCAACGCCGCCTTCACTCCAGATCAGCTCCGCGCCCTCAAGCCCAAGATGCAGCAGGTCAAGGCCAGATTCGGCCAGTCCGTCGAGGACCTGGCCTCGGCCGCCATCCGCTTCGTCTCCAGCCACCCGAACGTCGCCTCGGTCATCCCCGGCTTCCGCAACCAGCGCCAGGCCCTCTGCAACGTGGCGAAGGCGGACACGCCCAAGATGAACGAGGCCGACCTGGCCTGGTGCCGAGGGGTGTTTGCAAAGTCGTGATGTGTGGCGTGCTCGCCGCCCTGGGCAAGCGTGCTCTTCGGATCAGACACACGACCCGGGCTCGCCCCATGCTTGCTCAACGCAGCACGCATGCCACCGGCTCACGCGCCCCCGTTCACCGCGGCCTGAACTCCTCCCCAATCCCATCCACGAACAACTCCACACGCCCGCACGTCGGGCACACATACACATCGAAGTGCTCGCGGTTCACGAACAGCTCGCCCAGCTCCCCCAGAAAGAACGCCCACCCCCGCGTCCCCTCGTGGAACTTCTTGGTGCCCACGTATTGCAGGGCCGTCGGGCAGCGGGGGCAGGTCATGGGGTCAGGCGGCGACATGGGTCACTCCTCGGCCCGCCGGGTGCTCACGCGGGCCCGCTCGCAAATCCTTGGGAATCCCGCGCCCAGCGTATCGCGGGACGCGACGCGTCCGCTTCGCCGCAACCCTTGGATGCCGGCGTACGCGGCCAAACGCCCGACGCCAGGCCACCTCGCGCCCGCCGGGTGCCTTGGCGACCGAATCCCGTC
>CAZHKB010000214.1:0-5169 GCA_964533405.1 uncultured Phycisphaeraceae bacterium
CCCCCGGCCTCTGGGTCAGCCTCGTCACCCCCAGCCGCTGGCTCAGTGAATCCATCGAGTCCGACCTGGTCGAGCACGGCGACGACCTGGGCGAACTCGTGGAAGACGAACTCGTGGAACTCGGGTACGAGGGCCAAGGCCTCCCCCCCACCTTCCAGCACTACCGCTCCCCAGACCTCCTCTACACCTTCCGCACCCCTATCCCTGCTCCCGGCGCCGAAACGGCCACAACCTGGATGCGGGCCTATGAGCAGGCTTTCCGACGCCTGGGCGACATGGAGGAGAAACCCGAGTAAGCGAGCCCCGAGCGCACGCTCGGGCATCGAATCGAACACAACAAACACCCCCTCCGCCCGCGTCGCAGAGCCTCGCGGGCACCTCCCCCGCACGCGCGGGAGGAGATCAGAACCCAGTGCCTAGTGCCCAGTGCCTAGTGCCTTTTTGGCGAGATCACGCGATGCGAGTCCTGATGCTCGGGTGGGAGTTCCCGCCCTACATCGCCGGCGGATTGGGCGTGGCCTGCCACGGGCTGACCCGCGCGCTCGACGCCGCCGGCCACGAGATCATCTTCGTGCTTCCCAAGAGCGTCCCGCCCGCCAACGTCGGCTCCCACAGCCGGGTCGTCAGCCCCGCCATCCTCCGCGACCGACTGATGCGGACGCCCCCCGCATCCGCCCGCACGATGACCCAGACCGTCCACACCGGCCAGCCCGGCGAGCGGATCACCCTCGAAACCGGCCCGGCCGGCACCCGCGTGGTCTTCCGCGAGGTGCCCGCCACCTTTGCCAGCCCCTACGGCAACTTCACCTCGCTGCTGCCCCAAGGCATGACCGAGGCGACCCTGGCCGAACTCCGCATCCGGGCCGACCGCGGTGACGCCACCGCCTCCGAACTCGTCCGCTCAATCCTCGCCCAGGAAGTCGCCGCCCTGACCGGTGCCCCCGGCGGCGCACCCGGCGCGGCCGAGCACCACTACTCGGGCGACCTCTTCGGCGACGCCGACCGCTACGCCAAGCTTGTGCTCGCCATCGCCCGCGACGAGACGTTCGACGTGGTCCACGCCCACGACTGGCTGACCTACCCCGCGGGCCTGGCCGTCGCCCGCGCCACCGGCAAGCCGCTGGTCGTCCACGTCCACGCGACCGAGTTCGATCGCTCGGGCGACAGCGTCAACCAGGGGGTGTACGACATCGAGCGGACCGGCATGCAGGGCGCCTCGCGCGTCATCGCCGTCTCCATGCTCACCCGCGCCATCTGCACCGCCCGGTATGGCGTGCCCTACGACAAGGTCGACGTCGTGTGGAACGGCGTCGAGCAGCCGGCCAACCAGCCGGGCGAGGGCGTCCGCATCTCCGAGGCCGACAAGATCGTCCTGTTCCTCGGGCGCATCACCATGCAGAAGGGCCCGGAGTACTTCATCGCCGCCGCCAAGCGCGTGCTCGAGAAGATGGACAACGTCAAGTTTGTCGTCGCCGGCTCGGGCGACATGGCGATGCGGATGATCGAACTGGCCGCCGGCATGGGCATCGGGCAGAAGGTGCTCTTCACGGGGTTCCTTCGCGGCAAGGACGTCGAACGCATCTTCAAGATGGCCGACTGCTACGTGATGCCCAGCGTCTCGGAGCCCTTCGGCATCGCGGCCCTGGAAGCCCTGCACAACGGCACGCCCATCATCGTCTCCAAGCAGTCGGGCGTGGCCGAGGCCGTCACCCACGCCCTCAAGGTGGACTTCTGGGACATCGACGAGATGGCCAACAAGATCCTGGCCGTCCTCCGATACCCGCCGCTCTCCAAGACCCTCATCGAGCACGGCGCGTTCGACGTCCGCCGACTCACCTGGGAGGGCGCGGCCAACAAGTGCGTCGAGTCGTATCAGAAGGCGATCGCGGCGGCGGGTTGAGCGCCGGCTCCGCGTGGCCGCACCCCACCGCCAGCCACTTCCGGAGCCACATCGCTACGGAAAATCCCGCCCCGCCAGCCCGTCGCGAGTCGTCCAGATCGGCCTGCCCGTGCCCGCCCCGTACATCCATCGCTGGACAAACGTAGTGTGAGGAACCGCCCTGCAATGGACCGCGCCGGCCGACCCGTCGCCTCGCCCCACGGGCACGCGATCGTCCCCGGTCGGATCATCGATCTCGTGGGTCAGGTATCCCTCCCACGTGTCGAAAGTGATTCCCTTGCTCGATGGGAACGCGACCTCGTGCCACAGAGTTCCCCGCAGCAGCGCCGGGTCCTGGAGCGTCTGGTCGCTGGCGAAGTACGCCGGGGCCGCGAACGCGGTGGCCGTCACCTTGAATCGACTCCGGACGATCGAGTCGGGCCAGCCAATGCGTCGTTGATACTCGTGCGTCGGGTCCGGCTCGAAAGGGGCTCCGTTGGTGAGCTGACCCGGCACCAGCAGGGTCACCCACTCTCGCGTTAGCGTGGTGAAATACGGGCTCCGGATCGGGAAACCGTTCAGGAGGCGCGGGCCCTTCGGATCGCCCGGCGTGCCAAAGTAGGGCAACGCGTCCGTGTTCTCCCCGGCGTACAGCGTCAGCGCCACATGGAGTTGCTGCTGGAGGGACAGGCTTACCGCGAACTTGGCGCTCTGGCGGGCTCCCATCATCGAGGGCACGGCGAGCGCGATGACCACGGCGATCACCGCGATCACCACCAGAATCTCGAGCAGCGTGAAGGCGGGACGCGAATCGGAGCGCCGGAGTCGCGATGGGCTCGGCGGCCCCGAAGGTGCAGTGGTCGCCGGCCTCGCCACCAGGAAGAGCCAGCCGATCACCCACAGCATGGTCGCGTTGCGCAGCAGGCCCATGCGCGCCTCGTCGCGTTGATCCCCGAGCCAGTTCAGGAGGCTCGAGTGCCCGCCGAGAATCAGGATGGTCCCGAAGTAGAACTCGCAAGCCACCACGATCGTCGCGGCGCAGACCATCAGCACCGCAGGCGGATCCAGCGCCCTTCCCAGGTGCGACAGCACGCCCACGAAGCTGGCGAACGCAGTCAGTTTGCCCGCCGCCGCCATCAGCAGCAGCACGCCGATCAACGCGGAGAGCGCTCGCGCCAGTCCCGGAACTCTCACGGCCGGCCTCCTCTAGTAATCGATGTTGACGCTGCGGCTTGGCGAGTTGTGCACCGACGCCGACACCAACGTCCAATCGGCCCGCGATGGATCCCAGACATACGTCAGCATGAAAGGCTTGCGAAGCGCGTCGCCCCACTGCACGACCATGCCCAGCCGGGCGGACAGCGCCTCGCCATGCGTCGCGAACAGCTCTTGCTCACCGTTCGGACGCCGCCACCAGCCCCGAACCGTGGCGGCCGATGCCCCATGCCAGTGCTCGACCGGCATCTCTCCCCAGATCGTCATCGGCTCCGGGCTTGACGTTGGACCCACGACCGCCGCCACGCCCACCATGCCGAGCGAATCGTCGGCGATGGCGACAGGCTGGTTGGCACCTCGCCCGAGCAGGTGGGAATCCGAGTAGAAGTAATCGAAGAGAGCCTCCGTCCCACATTCAGCGGCCGTGGCGCCGGGCACAGGACTAGCGCGTGCTGGTTCGGATTTCGGATTCGCTACGATACGGTCGTACTGCTCATCAACGAACCAGCCCTCGCGCATCAACTCTCGATCTTCAAACTCGTACCCCCGCTCGCGCCGCCACGCCTTGTGACCCTCCCGGTCATCGCGCACGAACCGATGGAACAAAAACTCGGCCGCGCCCGTGAACAGAGCCTCGCGCTGCGCGTCATCCAGCCCGCCGAGGCGTGCGTAGGCCCCCCGATCGAACACGCGCCGCACATCCCCGACCGAGTCCATGCCATCGAGCCGGGACATCGAGACCCGCGCATACCAGGGCCGCGCCTCGGCGACGCGGCGCTCCAGCGGGGTCGCGACGGGCGGGCCGACAACTCCGCCGCGCCACGGCGCCACCGCGCCCGCCGTCAGCGCCACCATGCCGGCCAACACATGGGCGATCAGACGCCACGGCGGATTTGTCATCGAGGCGCTCCTAGTCGGAGTCTCTCGGCGCGGTCGGCGAATCACAGGAGTCGCTCGTATGGGTTTCGCACTTCCACGCGGAGGAGGAAACACTCGGGCGGCAGCAGCAGCAGAACGGACCCGTCGCCGTGTTGCGGCATTCGGTCGGATTGGCTCCGCACAAGCAGGCGTACTCCCCGCTCCCTCCTCCACCGGGCGGCCTGGCCCACACCACGCTCGCGCACATCAGCACACCGGCGACGCACGCCGAGATCGGACCGAACCGACGCATCGACGGATGTCCGTCCCGCATGGCATCGCTCCTCTGGCTTGGTGCTCCGACTCCGCTCAGTGACAACCGAAACAGGATAGGGGGGGGGTAGTCAAGCGGCGGGCTGGTACCGTCTTGCCAGTATCTGCTGGCCTCGACCAAGCGATTCCGATTCCTGGACTCTACACTTGCCCGATGTCCGACGCCTCCACCATCCAGGTGAACTTCGCCCGCCCGCTGCCGCTGTTCCCGCTCACGCACGTCTCGCTGCTGCCCCAGCAGGTGCAGCCCTTCCACATCTTCGAGCCCCGCTACCGCCAGATGATCGATCACGCCCTCGACGGCGCGGGCCAGGTCGCCATGGGCGTCTTCCACGGCCAGCGCTGGAAGCAGGAATACCACGGGCGACCCCCGCTCCGCCCCGCCGTCTGCATCGGCCAGATCGTCCACCACGAGAAGCTCGAGGACGGGCGCTACAACATCGCGCTCCAGGGCGTGTGCCGGGCCCGCATCGTGGCCGAGATCACGCCCAGCGAGGACCGCCTCTATCGCATCGCCACCCTCAAGCCGGTCGGCCTGCCCACCGACCAGGACCAGTCACGCCTGGCCGACGCCCGCCGCCGCCTCTCGGGCAAACTCGCCGACGGCCCGCTGCGCCGCCTCAAGGCCGCCGGGCCGATCAGCGACTACTTCATGAAGGACGACTTCCCCACCGTCGCACTCATGGAGCTGATCTCGTTCACCGTGCTCAACAACGCCGACCTGCGGTACACGCTGCTGGCCGAGGGCGACCCCCTCGCCCGGGCCGCCCTCATCGAGGCCGAACTCAAGGAACTCTCCCGCGTCATCGCGCTGGCCGACCGCCAGTGGCCGCAGGAAGCCCCTCGCGGCTGCTCGTGGAACTGAGCCCGCCCGCGTCCTACCC
>CAZHKB010000215.1:0-5162 GCA_964533405.1 uncultured Phycisphaeraceae bacterium
CTGGGCTTGCGGCGGGTGGGGAGGGCGAGGTTGAGGATGGATTGGGCCGCGGCGAGCTTGATGGAGTCGTCGGGGGAGTCGAGGAGTTGGGTGAGGGCAAAGACCGCGTTGGCGGCGACGAAGGGGGCGAGGACGGATTGGCGCCTGCGTTCGAGGTCGGCGATGGGGTCGGCGAGGGGCATCGGGAGATGGTTCCCGCCCGGCGGCACGGCTCAAGCGCGGAAAGGGCCATCGACGCCATTTGCCGCGCGCGGGTGAACAATAAGGCGAGAAATAGTGGCGTTGGACCGCGGCAGAGTCGCGTGGGGATGAGAACGGGAGCATGGAACTTGGGCGTGGAGCGGGGGTAGGGCGTCCGGCTCGGAGAGCCGGCCCAGTTCACGCCGGCTTCACGCTCGCCCGTCCCACCGAGTAGTAGTGGAACCCATGCCCCGCCATCGTGGCCGGGCGATACAGGTTCCGCCCATCGAACACAGCCCGGTGCCGCATGACCGACCCCAGGCGGTCCAGATCGGGGCTCTTGAACTCGTCCCAGTCGGTGGAGACCACCAGCGCGTCCGCACCCTTGGCGCAGTCGTACATGTCGCCGGTGATCTGCAAGACCGGGCCGATCTCCCTGGCGGAGTTCTCGGCGGCGACGGGGTCGTAGCCGCGGCATGTGACGCCATAGCCCAGGCACTTGCGGACCAGCGTGAGGGCCGGGGCTTCGCGGATGTCGTCGGTGCGGGGCTTGAAGGCCAAACCCCAGAAGGCGACGGTCTTGCCGGTCAGGCCGCCGCGCGTGTCGGCGTCGAAGTGCTTGAGGATTTTGGCGAAGAACACGTCGCGCTGGCGCTGGTTGACGTCGTGGACGGCCTTGGAAAGCGGGGTGGGCGTGCCGGCCTTCTCGCCCATCATGATGCAGGCCTGCGTGTCCTTGGGGAAGCACGAGCCGCCATAGCCCAGGCCGGGGTAGAGGAACGCCGAGCCGATGCGCTTGTCGCTGCACATGCCCTGGCGGACGGCGTTGATGTCGGCCCCGTAGGCCTCGCAGAGGTTCGCCATCTCGTTGATGAACGAGATCTTGGTCGCCAGGAAGTTGTTGGACGCGTACTTGACCATCTCGCTCGAGCGCACGTCCATGAGGTAGATGGGGTGCCCGTTGCGGACGAAGGGGTCGTAGAGATGGCGGAAGCGCTCGCCGGTCTGCTCGTCCTCGACGCCGACCACGACGCGGTCGGGCTTGAGGAAGTCGTTGATGGCGTCGCCCTCTTTGAGGAACTCGGGATTGTCGGCGACGGTGAAGGGGATGCCCTCGCCGACGCGGGCGCGGATGCGGTCGCGCACGGCCAGCGTGGTGCCCACGGGGACGGTGGACTTGAGGACGATGACCTTGGCACGCTGCGTAGGGCCCAGTTCCTTGAGCATGTCGGCGATGTCATCCGCGGCGGAGTTGACGTACTTCATGTCGGTGTGCCCGCGGTCATCGCTGGGCGTGCCGACGCAGATGAAGACCATCTCGGCGTCGCGATACGCGCCTTTCTTGTCGGTCGTGTAGGTCAGGCGCCCGGCCTGGGCGTTGCGGAGCATCAACTCGGTCAGCCCCGGCTCGTAGATGGGGCACACGCCCTGCTTGAGCTTCTCGATCTTGGCGGCGTCAACGTCCAGGCAGATGACGTCGTTGCCGGCGTTGGCGAAGCAGACGCCCGTGACGAGCCCGACGTATCCGGTGCCGACCATGGTGAGCCGCATGAGAAGCCTCCGTGCGCGGCGGTGGGCAAGCCCCGCCAAATGAGCAACCGACCCCCGACGGGGTCTGGATCGAGTATAGATCGGTTGGTTCTCGGGCTTGGTTGAGCGCCGTGCGCCCCATCGACGAGCAGGAGGGGCGCTCCGCTCCTTCCCGAGTCGAAGGCGGATCCCGGGCAGGGCGGACTCGACTCGGTGCAACTGAGCCCGACCCAGGCGTTCCCGGCCCACACGCCCACCCCCCTTCAAGGTGCCTTCGCCTATCCTCCCCGTCCCTCGCGCTTGGGCTCAGGGGTTGGAGGCGCTCACCGCGTGCTGAAGTATCGACTGCTGCTTGGGCCGATCCTGATCGCCGCGATGGTCGCGGGGTTGTGGCTGGATGGGTGGGTCGATCGCCAGCCGATCCCGGCGTCGATGGCGTACCTGACCGGGTTCGTGGGCGATCCGCAGACCTTCCCCAGGGGCGTGATCGTGTTCCTGGTCATCGTGCCGCTCTCGTTCATCGCCGCGACCGAGCTGGTCGGGATTCTGAAGCGCAAGAACGTGGCGGCGTCGCGGTGGATCACCTGCGCGGCCGCGCTCGTCGGGCTGTGCGTGTCGTCACTGGTGCCGGCGGATGTCAAGCCGACCACGTCGATCGCGATCGCCAACACCTGCGCGGCCGGGGTGCTCGCGCTCGCGCTGGCGTACTACGCCAGGCGCCGGACGTTCGAGGGCGTCATCGCCTCGGCGGGCGGGACGCTGCTGGCGTTTGTCTACCTCGGGCTGATGTTCGGCTTCGTCCTGGCGATCCGGCGCGAGCACTCGGCCTGGGTCCTGCTCTGGATCCTGCTGGTGGTCAAGTCCTTCGACATCGGGGCATACTTCACCGGGCGGTCGATCGGCAAGCACAAGATGATCCCGTGGCTCAGCCCCGGCAAGACTTGGGAGGGCGTGCTCGGCGGGCTGGTGCTGTCGGCGATCGTGGCGGCCCTGGGGCGGTGGCTGCTGGTCGAGCAGGACTGGCTCGTGCCCGAGCGGTTCAGCGACGGGCTCGCGTGGGTGCTGGTGGGCGGGGCGATTGCCGGGCTGATCTTCGGGGCGATCGGTCAGATCGGCGACCTGATGGCGAGCCTTTTGAAGCGGGACGCGGGGGTGAAGGACTCGGGCACGTCGCTGCCGGGATTCGGGGGCGTGCTGGACGTGATCGACTCGCCGCTCCTGGTCGCGCCGGTGGCGTATTGGTGGATGTGGGCCATTGAGTCGGCGGCGCCGGCGTGACGTGCCGCCGATTCAACCCGGCTCTTTGCGGGTTGAGTCGGTGCCGAACAGTCGATGGCGTGATCCACGTCGAGGGCACGTCGCATCGAGTCACGCCGCAGGGCTAGCGTGATTCGATGCCACCTCGCGCGCCTCGGTGGCACGATCACTCCGGCCTCATCAACGGGAACGCCAGCACGTCGCGGATGGAGGATTGATTGGCGACCAGCATCATGAGGCGGTCGATGCCCAGGCCCATGCCGCCGGCGGGGGGCATGCCAACCTTGAGGGCGCGGATGAAGTCTTCGTCAAACGTGCGGAAGGTCGATTCCTCCTCGTCAATCCCCGCGAGTTGCTGGCGGAAGATCGCCTCCTGCACGTCCGGGTCGTTGAGTTCGGTGTAGTGCGGGGCGAGTTCCATGCCGCCGATGAACAGGTCGGCGCGGTCGGCCACGGTGGGATCGTCGCGGTTGGGGCGGGTGAGCGGAGAGATCGCGGCCGGGTAGTGCGTGATGAAGGTGGGGCGGGTGGGGTCGAGCAGGGGCTCGGCCGCCTCCTCGAACAGATGATTCACCACCAACCACGCGTCGAGTTCGACGCCCTTGTCGTTCTTGGTCTTGATGTGGCGGGCAGCCGCCTCCTGCCGGGCCCTGGCGTGGTCGGCCATCGAGAACCCGAGGGCCCGCATGAACAGCTCGCCGTAGCGCACACGGACAAACGGCGAGGCGTAGTCGATCAGCTTGTCGCCGAACGGGAGCAGGAGCGTCCCGGGCAGCGAGTCCTCATCGCCGACCGTGCTCGCGATTCGGGCCGGCGTGCCAGTCGCGGAGGCAACGCCCCCCGCCATCGGGCTGGCTTCACCGGTCGCGTCGGAACCCGCCAGGCCTGGCCCGCCCGCCGTGCCGCCCGAGTCCTGAATCTCCATCGCCACCGCCCGCGCCACCTCCCGGACGATGGTCTCGGTCAGTTCCATCATTGTCTGGGCGTCGCCATACGCCTGGTATGCCTCGAGCATCGTGAACTCGGGGTTGTGGTTGCGATCCAGCCCCTCATTCCTGAAGTTGCGCGACAGCTCATACACGCGCGGCAGGCCGCCGACCAGCAGGCGCTTGAGGTAAAGTTCGGGCGCGATCCGCATGAACAGCGGGATGTCCAGCGCGTTCATGTGGGTCTTGAAGGGTCGCGCCGCCGCCCCGCCCGCCAGCGGCTGGAGCACCGGCGTCTCGACCTCGACATACCCGCGCTCGTCCAGAATCCGGCGCACGCGGGCCACGACCCGCGACCGCAACTTCATCACCTTCAGCGCGTCGGGGTTCGACCAGAAGTCGATATACCGCTGCCGATACCGCAGCTCCACGTCGTGCAGGCCCGCGTGCTTCTCCGGCGGCGGGACCAGGCACTTGCTGGCCGCTTCCAGGTGCGTCGCCCAGACCGTGATCTCGCCGGTCCTGGTCTTGGTCACGCGGCCTTGCGCGATCACGATGTCGGCCAGGTCGGTGGACTTGGCGACGGCGAACCCGACCGGGTCGCACTCGCGCTGGCTGACGGCGACCTGGATGTCGCCGGTGTCGTCGCGCAGGTTGAACCAGAGCAGTTTGCCGTTGTCGCGTGAGAGGACGATGCGACCGGCGACCTTCACCGTGGCGCGCGGGTCGTCGTATGCGGTCTGTCCTTCCTTGCCCGGTTGAGTTCCCGCGTCCTTCCCAGCCGCCTTGGCGGCCGCCGCGAGCCGCTTCTCCGCCTCGTCGGCCTGTTCGCTGTGCTTTGAGCGGGCGACGGCGACGGTCATCAGCCCATCGGTGCGTTGCCCGTACGGGTCCATCCCCGTGCCGCGGACACGCTCTCGGTTCTCCCGGCGCTGCTGCTCGAGGTGATGGGGCGTCTGCGAGGCGTTGACGTTGTCCGGCTGGGTGCTCACGCCCGATGGTATTCGCGTCGGGTGGTGGGCTTCCTCCGAGGCGCAACCCAGCGAGCCCATCACGCGCCTTGGCGAGTTTCGCATGGCTCCGCAGAGCCGAAACCATGCCGCCCCCCGCGCGCCGGCGCTCGCCCGCGCCTCGCGGCAGCTGGGCGTTCCGACCCTCTATCCACACCCCTGCCCCCCATCTTGACGACTGGTACACTGCCCCCCGCCGTGTGCGTCAATCCCCGGCCCCAAGGAAGGAACCGATCAATGACCGACGCCTCAAGCACCC